>SPDF01000396.1 GCA_004525055.1 Gemmatimonadales bacterium
ACCATCTTCCGCCGCACGCTCATTCCCGCCCGCATTGGCGAAACACCCATCGTCCTCGGCACCGCCACCGATCCCTATCAGCCCGCCGAGCGGCGCTTCCGAATCACTCGCGGGCTGCTCGAATCGCTGCTCCCGCACCGTGGGCTCCACCTCGGCATCATCACCAAGTCGCCGCTCATCACCCGGGACATCGACCTCCTGGTGCAGCTCGCCGAACGACACACTGTGAGCATCCATATCTCGCTCGCCGCCCTCGAGGGGCGGCTGGTCCGGCGGATCGAGGCCCGCTCCCCCGCCCCGCACGCGCGGCTCCGTGCCCTCAGCCGTCTGGCCGCCGCCGGCCTCGACGTCGGTCTCCTCGTGGCTCCCATCATTCCCGGCGTCACCGACAGCCGGAAGCAACTGACCGCGCTCTTCCGCGCGGCGAAGGAAGCTGGTGCCCGTCGCGTGGCTGGGGAGGCGCTCCGACTCGGCCCCGCGGCGCGGCGCCACTTCCTTCCGCACCTGGCCCGGGAGTTTCCCGACCTCGTCGAGCGTTACGCCCGCCGCTACGGACAGCGGCAGTCGGCAGGGAAGGACTATCTCGATGCGCTGGGAAGGCGGGTCGATGCGATCAGGAAGGAGGTGGGACTTGGAGAGAAAGGAGAAAAAGGGCTTGGGACTTAGAGGGGCGGAAGGAGAAAAGGGAAAAGAGAGTTTTCGTAGATGTCCCAACCCCTCCTTTCTCCTTACGCTTTCTGCTCCTCCAAGTTCTTAAGTCCCTTTCTCTTTCCCCTGCTTCCCTATGCCACGATCAGTCCTGTTCATCGACCCTCCAGCATTCTGCACCACCGTGGAAGCGCTCGTGGCCCCCGCCCTCCGCGGGCGGCCCGTCGCGGTAGCGGCGCCCGGCGCCGACCGCGCCACCGTGCTGGCGCTTTCTCCCGAAGCACACGCCGCCGGCATCACCCGCGGCATGCCGGTACGCCAGGCCCAGAAGCGCTGCCCCGACCTGGCGCTCCTGCCACCCAACCCGAAACTCTACGCTCGCGCCTCCGCCGCGCTGCACGATATTTTCCGCCGCTACGCGCCAGTCATCGAGCCGCGCGGCTACGGCCACGCCTACCTCGATGTGACCGGCACCGGGGCCCTCTTCGGTCCGCCGGTGGATGTGGCGCTCCGCATCCACCGCGAGGCGCGCAGCGGTATCCGCCTCCCCGTCACCGTGGGCGTTGGCGCCAACAAGCTGGTGACCACCGTCGCCGCCGGACAACGCGACACCGACCGCAGCAGCAGTCGCGACGCCGTCATCCCCGTGCCCGAAGGGGGCGAAGCCGCGTTTCTTTCACCGCATCGGGTGACACTCCTCCCCGATGTCGCCGAACGGAGCCGTGAGCGACTCGACGACTATCAGCTCGAACTCATCGGCGAGGTCGCTGCCATCGGCGCCCCTGCACTCGGCCAGGTCTTCGGCCGCGCCGGCGCCGAACTCCACGCCAAGGCACGCGGCATCGACCCGCGCCCCGTCCTTCCCCCCGCCATCCGCCGGGAGTTCCGCGCCGCCCATACCCTGGCCACCGACACCAACGACCTCGGCGTACTCCTCGCACTCCTCCGCCGACTCACCGAACGCATCGGCACCAAGCTCCGGACCCGGCACCTCGTCACCCGCCGGCTCCGCCTCGACCTGGCCTACGCCGACTACAGCACCAGCGGTCGCATCGTCACGCTCCCCGGCGCCGCGCTCGACGTGGCCCTCCTCGACGCCGCCCGCCGTGCCTTTACCCTGGCCAACACCAAACGGATCGCCGTCCGCACCGTGGCCCTCGCGGCGGAACAGCTGATGGAGATGGAAATGCAGATGGAGCTCTTCGAGGCTGGGCAGCGGGGCAGCGGGGCAGCGGGGCCGGACAGCGGGACAGGAAAACAGGAGGTCGTGATCCAAGACGCGATCGACCAGATTCGGAGTCGCTGGGGCACGACGAGCGTCACCAAGGGCACGACACGGCGGAACGATGCAGGAGGCCGTGGTTCGTCGGCGCAGGCACCACCACAGGGGAGTGGCGTGGCCGGGTTCGGTGCTGCCGGAGCCGACGACCACGGCCGACCCATCACACAGGGGACATGAAATGGCCACGACATATTGCGACGCGGCGCAGGGCCACGAATGGCA
>SPDF01000106.1 GCA_004525055.1 Gemmatimonadales bacterium
AAGGGCAGGAGGCATAACAGGAGGCACCATGGCCGGACGGATGGATGCCCAGGCGCGGGCCGATCGGATCCGCGTCTTCCAGGAGGAACTGACCCAGCTCGAATCCGAGCTGGGTGAAGTCCTCGACGACGCCCAACGCCAGCGCATCACCCAGCACCACGAGCAACTCCTCGCCGACCTCGCCCAGCAGTACGACGTCGCCACGACCACCACCGGCCGACAGCTCGCCCTCGGCCTCCGCTTCGCTTCTTTCCTCGGTGCGCTGGCCATTTGCATCGCGGTGGTGCTCTTCGTCGAGCGCTTCTGGGGTGGGCTCACCACGGGGGTGCAGGTCGGGCTCCTCGCGATGGGTACCGCCGTGGCGCTCGCCCTCACCGAGTTCGCCGCGCGACGGGAGAAGACCCTCTACTTCGCCGGACTCGCCGCGATGGTGGCGTTCGCCGCCTTCGTTACCGACGTCACGATCGTCGACCAGATCTACAGCCGCATCCCCTCGCCGCACAATTTCCTGCTCTGGACGGTTTTTGCGGGTGCCCTGGCCTACGGGTATGGGCTGCGGGTGTTGCTGCTCGCGGCGCTCATCACCCTCACGGTCTGGATCGCGGGCGTCCTGGCCATGCTCTCCGGCCTCTACTGGATCGACTTCTTCGGCTGGCTTGAGCTGCTGCTGCCGACCGCGGCGCTGGCCGTGGTTCTTGGTGTCACGCCACATCGCGGGATTCGCGAGGAATTCCCCTGGCTCTATCGACTCTTCGGGCTGGTCCTCCTCTTCTGGGTCGTGCTCTGGATGTCCGCCAACGGCGCAGGCAGCCTCCTGCCTCTCGCCAACGGAACCGTCGAGGCCATCTACCAGGTCTTTGGGTTGGTGGCGGCCGGGCTCACGATCTGGTACGGAATCCGGGAGGGGTGGAGCGATGTCACCAACATCGGTGTCGGAGCCTTCACGATCCTGCTCTTCATCAAGGCGACCGACTGGTGGTGGGACTGGATGCCGCACTGGCTCTTCTTCCTGGTTCTCGGCGGCATCGCGGTGGGCGTGATGCTGCTCCTCAAGCGCCTCAAGATTCGGCTCGGGGAGGCCTCATGACGAACCGCGGCTTTCTCGTGGCGGCGGGCACCCTGGTGGTCGCCAATGTCCTGATCTTCGGTGGGGTGATGCGCAACCGCGCCGGGAACCCCGATGCGGTGGTCCGGCTCAGTGAACGCGAACTGGAGAGTTGGGGAGACCATTCGGAAGGTGCCGAGACGTTCCTCAACCTCCGATTGCAATGGAAGACTGCCCCCGGGCCGGGCGGCAAACCATGGTTCAACCGGGCGAAGCTCGAAGCGCTCGGCAACATCGGGATTCCGGCGGCGGATGACACCGCGGCCCACCGGGAGTGGTCGCGGGGTACGAAGCCGGGATACGCGGTGCTGGAACTGGCCGGGCCGGCGTGGGAGCGGTGGAGGGAGGCCGCCCCGTTGAAGAGCGATTCTATTCCGACGCGATTGATGGCCGTGGACTTCGGCCTCGATCCGCTGGCGCTGCGGCAGCAGTACCCGGAGCGCAGCCAGTACCTGATCCTGCCGGCGACCTACCATGCGATCATCGTCTCCTCAGTTCGGGACTCGATGAGCAATACCGTCACGCCCGCCCGGATCGAAGGCCAGGTTCGCGAACTCCTCCCCGGCACCGTGCATGTGCCACGTCCCCTGCGGGATTCGCTCATCGGCCTCGGTGCGGAGCTGAACGATTCGACCACGCACTTTGAGGTGACGTTGAAGGTGGGGAGGAAATGGGAGGTGTGGGTGGAGTAGCCCCCTACTCCCCCCGCTTGTACTTCTCGATCTCCCGCCGCTGCTTCTTGCTCGGCTTTCCCTTTTCCAGGAAGAGCGGCGGCGGCAGCGCCTTCAGCCGAAGCGCCAACGTCTCCCGTCCCTTGCGGCTCGCGGCAGTTTCCTCGTACAGGGTGACAGCCACGCTGGCCGGCCCCCGCCGCTCGCTGAGCCCCAGCACTTCCACATCCCACTCATAGGGCGGCTGCCGGAACTGAATCCGGTCGCCCACCCGCACCGCCTTGCTCCGCTTGGCTCCCTGGCCGTTGACGTCCACCTTGCCACCGTCGATGGCCTCGACCGCCAGCGCCCGGGTCTTGTAGAACCGCGCCGCCCACAACCACTTATCGAGCCGGACCGTCCCCGGTGCTTCGCGTTCAGGCATGCCGGGAAGATACCGCGACGCATCTCGCCTGACCTCCCCCCTCTCCACATGGTGGAAGGGGGCCAGGGAGCGAGGATGTCCCTCCATTGACATCTTCTATATTCAACTATATAGTTGTAGACTATTGAAAGGGCACCGACGCCCAACCAAGGACACCATCGCATGCTGAGATCCATCATCCCTGTTGCCCTGGCCCTCGTGGTTGCCATCCCGGCTCGCGCGCAGGCACCCCTTTCCCTGGCCGATGCCTTCCGGCGCGCCGATTCGGCCGCCTACGCCAACCGGATCGCGGCAGGCGGCGCCCGCGCACAGGGCGCCCAGTCCACCGCCGCCCTGCAGGGGATCCTGCCTACGGTGCGCGCCGAGGCCGGGTACTTCCAGACCGATAACCCGTTGGGCGCCTTCGGCTTCACCCTGCAGCAGCGGGGGCTCTCGATGGCCTCCTTTGACCCGGCCAGCCTCAACTACCCTGCCGCGGTCACCAACTGGAACGGTGGGCTGGTCGCCGAGGTCCCCCTGATCAACGTCGACGCCTGGTTCGGTCGGGCTGCGGCCTCGAGCGCCGCCGATGCAGCGGCAGCCTCCTCCGGCTGGACCCGCGAGACCACGCGCGTGGACGTGGCGCGCGCCTACTTCGGCGCCATCCTCGCCCGCGAGCAGGTTCGCACCCTCGAGGCAGCTACCGCCGCCGCGCGCGCCCACCTGAAACAGGCGGAGTCGATGGTCACCAACGGGCTGGCCACGAGGTCCGATGCCCTCCTCGCCGCGGTGCAGGCCGGCCAGGTGGAAGCGCAGCTGATCGGCGCCCGCGGCAACGCCGGCATCGCTCGCGCGCAGCTCGCGCTCATGCTTGGCCAGCCCAATGACACCACCTTCGTCCTCCCCGACTCATTGCCGTCGGCCGCACAGATTCGAAGCCTCGTCGCCCTTCCCTTCAGCGACTCCCTCACCGCCCGGCTCGACGTCGCGGCCGCCCAGCTCGGCATGCAGGCCGCCGAGCGCGATGTGCGGCGCGCCAACGCGGTGTACATCCCGCGGCTCAACGGCTTCGGGCGTCTCGACTGGAACAGCCCCGATCAGATGTTCGGCGGACAGAGCAGCTACACCGTCGGCGTCATGGCCTCCTGGACGCCCTTTGCGGGTGCCTCCGAAATAGCAGGACGCCAGGCCGCCATCGGCCGTGCCGACGCCGCGCGCGCCATGGCCGAAGCCGCTACCGCCGGTGCAGCGCTCGAGCAGAACGCCACCCGCACCCAGCTCGCGGTGGCCGTCGCCCGGCTCGGCATTGCCGAAGTCTCGGTGGAGCAGGGGACCGAGGCGCACCGGATCGTCGCCAAGAAATACGCTGGTGGCCTCGCCACTGTTGCGGAGCTTCTCAGTGCCGCCGCCGTCGAAACACAGACTCGGCTCGGCCTCGCCGACGCCCGTTATCAGACCATCACCGCCGACGCGGCGGCTCGGCAGGCTGCCGGCGCCGACCTGATGGCCCTTACCGTCCTGGAGAATTGACATGCGGAAGCTGATCCCCGTGACCGGCACCCTGCTCGCGGCCCTCGCGCTGGGGGCCTGCGGTTCCGACGCCGAACAGACTCCCGCCGAGCGGATTCCGCTGGGTGGCGTGGCCGTGGCAGTCACCGACACGACCATCGTGGACGCCTTCGAGGCGGCAGGTACCGCTGATCCGATCCGCGCCGCGACGCTCAGCACCAAGCTGATGGGTTCGGTGACGGCGGTTCCGGTGCAAGAGGGCAACCGCGTCGCCTCAGGGCAGTTGCTGGTCCAGCTCGACGCCCGTGACCTCGACGCCAAGCAGGCCCAGGTCGAGGCGGGGCTCGCCGAGGCGAGCGCGGTCTACAGTGATGCCACGGTGCAAGTTGGCCGTATCCGCGCCCTCTACGCCGATAGCGCCGCCACCAAGGCGCAACTCGACCAGGCGGAGACCGGCCTGGCTCGTGCGACCGCCGCCGTCGCGACTGCCAAGGCGATGGCCGCCGAACTCGCGGCGACGGCGTCGTATGCCGATATTCGCGCGCCGTTCGCCGGCATCGTGACCCATCGATTCGTCGATCCCGGCTCCTTTGCCGCTCCCGGTGCACCCCTCGTGACGGTGGAGGATGCCAGCACACTGCGCGTGACGGTCAGCGCCGCTCCCGATGCCGTGCGCGGCCTCACCCGCGGTACCACCGTTACCGCCATCATCGGTGACGTGACCGTCGACGCGAAGGTGGAGGGTGTGGTGCCTTCCGGCCCCAATCTCTACACCGTCAACGCGCTGGTGCCCAATCCTGCGGGTGAGTTCCTCAGTGGGAGTTCCGCCACGCTGGCGCTCCCTCGCGGGACGCGCCCCGCCATCCTGGTGCCGAGCGGTGCCGTTGTCCGTCAGGGCGACCTGACGGGTGTCCGCGCCGTGACCGACGGCCAGCCGACCCTCCGGTGGGTCAAGCTGGGTCGCACAAGCGATGGGATGACTGAAGTGCTCTCCGGACTCGCGGCGGGTGATACCGTCGTGGTGGCCGGCGGGGAGCGCTGATCATGGGCATCGCCGGACGGATGGCGCAGGCCTTCCTGCACTCGAAACTGACTCCGCTGATCACCGTGGCGTCGCTCGCGGTCGGCACCCTCGCCATCATTGCGACGCCACGTGAGGAGGAGCCACAGATCTCGGTGCCGATGATCGACGTCATCGCCGTGATCCCGGGCGCCTCACCCGAGGAGGTGGAGAACCTCCTCACACGCCCCATCGAGAAGTTGATGTGGGAAGTTCCCGGCGTGGAGTACGTGTATGCGATGGCGGGGGAGGGGATGACGCTGGTGACGGTACGGTTCAAGGTCGGCGAGAACCAGGACCTCGCCACCAGCCGGGTCTTCAACAAGATGGGTTCCGCGGCGGACCAGGCGCCTCCTGGCGCCATGCCGCCGCTCATCAAGCCCCACGGCATCGATGACGTGCCGATCCTGGCGCTCACCCTGCACGGCGGTAACTACGGCTCCGACGAGTTGCGCGCCATGGCGACACACCTGGCCGATGAGCTCGCCACCATTCCCGACCTTGCACGCATCGACCTGATCGGTGGCGAGCCAACCCAGCTGCGGGTGACGCTCGACCCCGCGCGGCTGGCGGGCAGCGGCGTGACGCCGGGCGAGGTGATGCAGGCGCTCCGCGCCGCCAACGTGCGGCTCCCCGCGGGCGAGTTCGCCTCCGCCAACGAAGTCTTCCTCGTGACGGTGGGCGCACCGATCCGTTCGGCGAAGGATGCCGGTGACGTCGTCATCGCCAATCGCCGCGGCCCCGTCTATCTGCGGAACGTCGCCACCGTCGTCGAAGCCCCCGCCGAGGCCACCGATTACGTGACCCACGCGGCGCGAGGTGAGGGCGGGGAACAGGCAGTGACGATTGCGGTGGCCAAGCGCCCCGGGGTCAACGCCACCGACATCGCGCACGCCGCGTTGGAACGGGTGGACGAGGCGCGGAGCCGCCTCCTGCCGGCCGACGTGCTGGTAGACGTCACCCGCAACTACGGCGAGACCGCGAGCGAGAAGTCCAACGAGCTGATGTTCCATCTCCTCATCGCGACGCTCTCCGTCACCATCCTGATCGGCCTCTTCCTCGGTTGGCGCGAGGCGTTGGTGGTGCTGGTGGCGGTGCCCGTCACCCTCGCGCTGACGCTCTTCGTGTACTACGCGCTGGGATACTCCCTCAACCGGATCACCCTCTTCGCGCTGATCTTCTCCATCGGCATCCTGGTGGACGACGCCATCGTCGTCGTCGAAAACATCTACCGGCACCTGCAGATGGGCGACCGTACCCCTGACGTCGCCGCGGTCGAGGGGGTGGACGAGGTCGGCAACCCAACCATCCTCGCCACCTTCACCGTCATCGCGGC
>SPDF01000226.1 GCA_004525055.1 Gemmatimonadales bacterium
ATGGGTGGCTGGCGGATCGTGAAGACGATGGGCACCCGAATCACGAAGCTCCGCCCCTTCGGTGGCTTCTGCGCGGAAACTGCCGGCGGCATTTCCGTCATGATCGCTACATCGATGGGCATCCCAGTCAGCACCACGCACACCATCACCGGCGCGATCGTCGGGGTCGGTGCGGCCAATCGACTCAGCGCAGTGCGCTGGGGCGTGGCTGGCACCATCGTTTGGGCCTGGATCCTCACCATCCCGATGAGCGCGGCGATCGCCGGGCTCACCTACCTCATTCTTCGCTGACCGGGGCCGGGCGAGATCGCGCGGCCCCCGACTATTCTTCGGGCATGCATCCGCATGCGCTCCTCCTCGCCGCCGGCACCGGAACTCGCTTCGGCAGTCATAAGTTGCTGGCCCTCTGGCGTGGCCGCCCCATACTCAGCCACGTGATCGCCACTATCACGACCCTCCGCGACAGAGGCGTGGTTTCGGGTGCCACGGCCGTGGTCCAGGGCGGAGACGAGCAGGCGGCCGGCCTGCTCCGGCAGGCTGGGGTCCGGGTCATCTGGAATGAACACTCCGATGCGGGGATAGCTGGCTCCCTCCAACTCGGCCTCCGCGCGCTCACCACGCTTACTCCTCAGCCGGATGCGGCCCTCATCTTCCTGGCCGACCAGCCTGCCGCGCCGCTCGATGCCGCCGAGGAAGTGGTCAGGGCTTGGCAACTCGGCAGCGGCGCCGTGGTCCGGCCGAGGTACTCAGATGCCCCGGACGAACCTGGGCACCCCGTGCTGATCGACCGCGACGCGTGGGGGCTGGCCGAGCGGCTGACCGGCGATCAGGGACTCGGCCGGGCCCTCTCGCAGACACCTGAAATGGTGGTCCACGTGGACGTGGACGGGGCGAACCCCGATGTAGATACGCCCGCCGACCTTTCACGCCTCGATTCTCCGCCCCGATGATTTTCGAGTTCGGTGGCTCACCCGAGCTCGCCTCCCCGCGTGAGGCGGTCTGGCGGCACTTGCAGGATGGCGACCTGATGGCGGCCTGCACTCCCGGTACCGAATCGTTCGAGATACGCGGACCCGGGAGATACTCGGTCACCTGCAGCGTCGGCTCCGGCTTGGTGAAGGTGCATGTCGTCCTCGAGGCTGAGCTGCACGACCTGCACCATCCGGAAAGCCTCCGGCTCCGCGCCACCGGCACTGCCCCCGGCTCAACCCTCGACGTCGAAACCCTGGTGCGCCTCGAGCCGCTCGATGCCGGGAGGACCCGTCTCACCTGGAGCTCCGTGACCGGGGTCCACGGCGTGCTGGCCAAGTTTGGCCGGGGGATGGTCGAGGCGGTCCTGCGGCAGTTCACGGAAAGGTTCTGGACGAATATCGCCGAACGGATCGCGGCCTCCCCTCGAACCGGGGCATACCTGCTGGATGCGGATGCGCTGCGCGCACTCTCGCCGGACACGATCGCCGGCGCCGTGCTGCTCGGCGGCTACGAGTTCCGCGGGCGCGGGTGGCCGAAGGGCCACCGGCTGAGCACAGACGAGGCAGCCGAGCTGCATGCCGCAGCCGTCGGCGGACTCTCTGGCCCTCTGCGGCTGGCCTGGATCGGCACGCACGAACTCCACGAGGAGGAAGCCGCCAGCCTCCTCGCCGCGGCAGCTACCGGGCCGGGAATCACACCGGGTCCGGTACACCAGGGGCGGATTGATCTGGTTGCCACCCATCGAGGCGTCCTGACGATTGCCCTCGATGGGCTCGAGCGCATCAACGCGCTCGACCCGCTCGAACTCTTCACCCGCTGGAATCACCAACCGGTTGAGGCAGGCGAAGTGGTGGCGAGTGTAAAAACTGCTCCACACGTCGTCGAGAAGAGCATCGTAGCGGAGGGCGTGCGCTTGGCTACCGAGTACACCCCCCTGCTTTCGATTCGCCCATACACGGGGGTGACCGTCGCCGGTATCGTCGCGGAGTCGTTGCCGCCAGACGCCCTGAACCGATTCGCAGCGGCCACCCGGCTGCGGGCGGAATCACTCGGGGGCAGCTTCCTGGGAGTCCATGAGGTGCGTGCGGAAGAGCCCGTCGAGACAGAGGACCGGGCACGGGGGGTCCTTGAAAATCTTTCGGTCCGGCAGCGCGTCGGGTTGCTGCTGATCGGAGGTGTCTCGGCGGGCGACCCATTGGCGCCCCTGTTCGCGGCCATCGAGGCGCTGGGCGGGGACGTGTTCCGTCGCGGCGTCCCGGCCCACCCCGGATCGATGCTCTGGCTGGGCCGCCTTGGAGCGACTCAATTGCTGGGGCTTCCCCGCTGCGGAGCTTTCGGCATGGCCACCGCCGCAGACCTCATCCTCCCGCGCCTGATGACCGGCGAGGAGTTTACTCCACAATCCGTCGCGTCCCTCGGACACGGGGGGCTCCTTGGGCGGGAGATGCGGTCCCGGTTCCCAGAATACGCCCGGCAACTGCCTGAGCCACCTGCCTCTTGACCTCCCGCTCATGAAGCGGGTTATTAGAGCCTGATGTCGCCTTCCACTGCCGCCAACGAACCGAGTGCCGTCGCCTCCTTCGAGGTGTATCAGACCCTGCCGAGGCAGAGTCTGCTTCGTCGTTTTCTCACCACCGAGCGGCATCTGTTCGGATTGGTGTTCGGCGCGCTGGCGGTGGACGTGGAGGAACGGAGGGGGACACCCCGGGGACGGGGCCTCGGGTTCTTTCTCGAGCGGCTGCTCAATCTGTTCACGCGCCCCTTCCTCCACCGCGACCTCCGGGATCTTCGGTTCCCGGTGCAATTGCGCCGACGGCTGGAAATGCTGGGCCCGACGTATATCAAGCTCGGCCAGATCCTCAGCCTGCGCGAAGACATTCTCCCAAAATCGATCACTGAGGAATTGAAGCACCTGCTGGCCACCCTGCCGGCGGTCCCCTACCCGGTGTTCTGTGAGCTGATCGTGCGGGGACTCGGCCGGCCGCTCGACGACATGTTCCTGACCATCGACGAAACCCCGCTCGGGTCGGCGTCGATCGGCCAGGTGCACCGCGCCACCACGCGTGACGGCGACGCAGTCATCATTAAGGTCGTCAAGCCCGGCATTCCAGCCATTCTGCGCCGCGACGCCAAGCTACTTGGAATGGCGGGGTGGATGCTGGAGCTCGTCTTCCCGCAGTATGGCCCCAGGCGCATCATCCGCGAGTTCGCCGAGTACACACTCCGCGAGGTGGACCTGCGCCGGGAGGCCGACAACGCCGAGACCTTCGCGGCCAACTTCACCGATGAATCCGGGATCGTCTTCCCCAAGATCTATCGTGAATTCAGCGGGGAACGTGTCCTGACGATGGAGTTCTTCGACGGGGATCGGCCGGATTCGCCGAAGGTGCAGGCGATGCCCCTCGAGGATCGCGAGCGCCTGGTGGATCTGGGCGCCGAGGCGATCATCCGGATGATCTACAAGGACGGGTTCTTCCACGCCGACCTGCACCCGGGCAATCTCATCGTGCTGCCGGGACCGAAGGCGGGCTTCATCGACCTGGGCATGGTTGGCCGGATGCACGACGAACTGCGCCGGACCCTCCTCTATTACTACTACGCGCTCGTCATGGGTGACGCGGAGAACGCCGCGCGGTACCTCTCCGCCGCCGCTGAGCCGGGGCGCGGCGGCGACCCCGCAGGATTTCGCCGGGATGTGGCGGAGATCTCCACCCGGTGGCGCCGGAACTCC
>SPDF01000211.1 GCA_004525055.1 Gemmatimonadales bacterium
GTTGGACATTCCGGGCGCGCGGTACTTCGGGCCGTACACCGATGTGACCTTGATGCGACGGTCGCTCGCGCTGATCCGCCGGATGTTCACCGTGCGCAGCTGCAGCGACGACCTGCCACGCGAGCGTCGAGAGCGTCCCTGTCTCGATTATCATATCGGCCGGTGCAAGGCGCCGTGCGTCGGCCGGCAGGGCGAGGCATCCTACCGCGCCATGATCGAGGAGGTGCTCGATTTCCTCGGCGGGCGCACGGTGGATGTGCGGTCCCAGGTACGCGTGCTCATGACTGCCGCCAGCGACCGCCAGGACTATGAGCGCGCCCGGGAGCTTCGGGACACCCTGAAGTGGCTGGATCGCGCGGACATGCCAGCGGCGGTGGAAGTGACGGGCACCGGTGATGCAGACGTCATTGGCTACGCCCGGGATGGCGACGACGCGGTCGGCGTGCTGATGCGGATTCGCGAGGGGCGGCTCATCGGCCGGGAGCACCGGGTGCTCGAGAACGTGGAGGAGGTGGGTGACCCCGAGGTGCTCGGCGCGCTCCTCGTGCGTTACTACCTTCCCACCGAGGGGCGTGCCGACCGACTGGTGCTCCCGATGCCGCCGGCAGATCTCGATCAGGTGGAGATCCTGTTGCCCGGCGTGCAGGTACTCGTGCCACAGCGGGGGACGGCGGCGCGCTGGCTGGAACTCGCCGACCAGAACGCCAGGCACTTGCTCGAGAGCCTCCGCATCGAGTCCTTCGAGACCGATGAGCGGGCGGAGGATCCGGTCTACGCGCTCGGGCGCGACCTCGGGTTGAGCGTGGTGCCACGGAGCCTGATCTGCGTGGACATCTCGACCAACCAGGGCCGTGACACCGTGGGTTCGCTGGTCTGGTTCGAGGCGGGGCGGCCGAAGAAGGCGGAGTATCGCAAGTTTCGTATTCAGGGCGTCGGGCAACAGGACGACTATGCCGCCATTCACGAAGTCGTCACGCGCTACCTCACCCGCCGGCGCGACGAGGGGAAGCCACTCCCGGACTTGGTCGTGATCGACGGGGGGAAGGGCCAGCTCGGCGCCGCCCGGTCGGCGGCGGACGCTGCGGGGTTCGCCGAACTGTCGATCGTCTCGCTGGCCAAGCGAGAGGAGGAGGTGTTCTTTGTGGGGCGCCCGGAGGGGCTGAGGCTCCCGCGCCGCTCCCCGTCCTTGCGACTCCTCCAGCGTGCTCGTGACGAGGCGCACCGGTTCGGCGTCGCCTATAGCCGGAAGCGGCGAACCCAGCGTACCATCACGTCGGAGTTACTCGACATTCCGGGCATCGGGCCGCTCAAGCGGACACGGTTGTTGGAGCGGTTCGGAAGTCTGGCTGCGGTGAAGACGGCCAGCGTTGCCGAAATCGCCGCGGTCCCCGGCTTCTCCACCATTCTCGCGGAACGGGTCCTCGCGACCCTGGGAACACGGCCATGACCGACTCAGTGGTGCGCCCCTCCGAGGGCATCGACTGGACCCTCGAGTGCCTCGCCTGCGGCGCCACGAGCACAGCGGAAGGCCTGCCGACGGTTTGCATATGCGGGCAACCGTGGCTGGTGCGATATCCGGACCGCCGGCCCGGCATCAAGCAGCGCGCGGAAGTTCGACGGCGTCACAGCATGTGGCGGTTCCGGGATTTCCTGCCCCTCCGCCCCTTCGAAGAGCCGGTGACGCTCGGTGAAGGGGATACACCGCTCCTTCGGCTGCGCCGCACCGCGGCCCGGCTCGGAATTCCGAATCTCTGGCTCAAGGACGAGGGCTGTAACCCCACCGGATCGTTCAAGGCGCGCGGACTGAGCGCAGCCATCACCCGGGCCACCGCAGCGGGGGCGAATAGGTTCACCCTGCCGACGGCGGGCAACGCTGGCATCGCGGCCTCAGCGTATGCGGCTCGTGCCGGGGCGGAGGTGCGAGTCTTTGCACCCGATACGACCCCCCGCACCATTCTCTCCCAGATCGACACTTTTGGGGGGACACTCGTCCTGCTGGATGGACACATCGGGGATTGTGGCAAGGCGAGCCGGGCCTGGGCCGCGGAGTCGGGGGCATTCGATCTCTCTACCCTGAGGGAGCCGTACCGCATTGAGGGGAAGAAGACCCTGGGGCTGGAGCTGGCCCTGCAAATGGCCTGGAAGATGCCCGATGTCATCCTGTACCCTACGGGGGGCGGCACCGGCCTGATCGGGATGTGGAAGGCGTTCCTGGAGTTGAAGGAGCACGGCTGGGTGGAGGGCGACCTCCCGCGGTTCTATTCCGTGCAGTCAACTGGTTGCGCACCGATCGTCAAGGCGTTTGCCGAGGGGGCCGACCGCGCCGAGATTTGGGCCGATCCTTGGACGGTCGCGAGCGGATTGCGTGTGCCCGGTGCGCTGGGTGACCGCTTGATGCTGCGCGCGCTGCGGGAAACTGGGGGCGGGGCAGTGGCCATCGATGATGCGGTGCTGGTGGAGGCCGCCGAGACGGTGTCCCGCGAGGAAGGGGTAGACGTCTCCCCCGAAGGTGGAGCGGCGCTGGCGGCGCTCGAGGTGCTGGTCGGCCGCGGTGAGGTGGATCGGGGAGAAACAGCCGTCGTGTTCAATACCGGGGCAGGCTGGCTCTATCGAACCCCCACGGAATTGCGGGGAAAGCGCTAGGGAGCGATATTTACAAGTCTATGCCTGACAGCCGTTTTGCCATCATTGACCCAGCGTCGGGAATCAGCGGCGATATGCTGTTGGGGGCGCTGATCGACCTTGGCGCCGGCGAGGAGTGGATCCAGGGGCTGCCCGCGCGGCTCGGCTGCCCCGAGATCCAGGTACAGGTAGCGGGAGTGGATCGGGCCGGAGTCGGCGCCCGACAGGTCACCATTCGGCTCCCCGATGGCTCTGTGGAAACACCGGCGACGCCGGTCTCACACGACCATGGCGCCGGACAGCATTCGCATCATCACGGCGATGCACACGGGCACGCTCCGCACCGACATATCGGGGAGCTGCTCGAGATGGTCGAACGGGCCCCCCTGTCGGCATGGGTGAAGGAGCGAGCGCTTCGGGCGTTCCGGCTCCTGGGTGAGGCCGAGGGACGCGTGCACGGTGTTCTCTCGGAAGGTGTCGTCCTGCACGAGGTTGGGGCTTTGGACGCGCTTGTGGACATCGTAGGGGGCATCGAGGGGTTCGAGCGGCTGGGAATTGAGCGGGTATACAGGCGCCCGGTCTCGGTGGGGCAGGGTTGGGTGAGTGCAGCCCACGGGGTGCTTTCCGTCCCGGCCCCGGCGACCGGGCTGCTTCTGGAGGGAATCGAGATCGGCCCCAACGGGCCCGTTACCGGTGAGGCGACGACGCCGACCGGTGCGGTGCTGCTGCGGGTGCTGACCGAGGGGCCGCCGCCCGCCCGGTGGCGCCCGACGGCGAGCGGCTGGGGGGCAGGGGGACGAAACCCCGAGGGGTATCCGAATGTGCTCCGGGTCCTGATCGGCGAGCCGATGGATGAGTCGGCCGAGGTCGTGATCACGGCGACCGACCTCGATGACTTCACCCCGGAGTATCTCGAACCGGTCCGGACGGCATTGTTTTCGGCGGGGGCGCTCGACGTGCAGGTCTGGAGCACGATGGCCAAGAAGGGCCGGGCGAGTCTGCGAATCGAAGTGGTGAGTGAGGCGGCATTGGCGGGGGCCATGGCGGAGGTGCTCTTCCGGCACACGACCACGGGTGGTGTGCGCCGCTGGGTGGCGAATCGCTCGACACTGCCGCGCCGCGAGTTCGAGGTGACCACCCGGGACGGCGCCGCCGTCCGGGTCAAGGTCCTCGAGGCGCCCGGAGGAGCTCGGGTGAAGGCCGAGTATGACGACGTTGTCGCCGCCGCCCGGCAGGCTGGGCGCCCGACGGCGGAGATTGTTCGGGAAGTGGA
>SPDF01000244.1 GCA_004525055.1 Gemmatimonadales bacterium
CGCCCTCGACGTGAGTGGCGCCCCGGCGCACACGGCGGATGCCGTACGGGATCGGGTCATCGGTCGGGTGGACGGGACGCAGCCAGGGCCGGTGGTCGTCGTCATCGCCGGTATTCACGGCAATGAACCGGGCGGCCCTATCGCGGCGCGGCGCGTTCTGGATTCCCTTGCTGCCGGTTCCCTTCCGCTGACCGGCACCTTCGTGGCGCTCATGGGCAACCTCACCGCCATGCGATTAGGCCGCCGATTCGTCGATCGCGACCTCGCCAGGCTCTGGACGACCGGAGAAGTGGAGCGCGCCCGGGGGACGGAGCATCCCTCCTGCGTCGAACAGGCGGAGCTGCGCGGGCTGCTGCAGGAGATTGACGCCATCGAGGAGGAGTTCCCCGGCCGGGACATCCTGCTGATCGAGCTCCACTCCACCTCCGGCCCCGGCGTTCCCTTCCAGGCGATCAACGACACCCTCCACGACCGCGCCATTGCCTTCGCCAGCCCCATTCCCCTCGTGCTTGGCGTAGAGGAGGCGATTCGCGGCTCCATGCTTGATTATATGGAGGGGCAGGGCCGGTCGGTGCTGGTGATCGAGGGGGGGCAGCACGAGGCGCCGGAAACGGCCGACCATCTCGAGTCGGCACTGTGGACAGTGCTGTCGGGGATGCACGCGGTGCCCGCGGAATCGGCGGTGGTGGAGGCGAAGACAGAGCGGCTCCGGAAGGTGGCCGACGGGGCGCCGGTTATCGCGGAGGTGGTGTATCGGCACAATATCACGCCGGAGGACCACTTCGAGATGCGTCCCGGCTTTCGACACTTCCAGCCGATCCGTCGCGGCGAGTTGCTCGCCGAGGATGTGCGTGGGCCGGTGCGGGCGCCAATGGGCGGCTTGCTGTTGATGCCGAAGTATCAGGGGTTGGGGTCGGACGGGTTCTTCATCACGCGGCCGGTGCGACGGAGCTGGCTGAGTGTATCCGCTGCACTGCGATGGCTACGGGTGGATCGCGCGCTCACCCACCTGCCCGGTGTCCGGCGCGATCCGACCCGCCCGCGTCAGGTGCTGGTCAATCCCAATATTGCGCGCTTCCTGGTGGTGCCGGTCTTCCATCTCTGCGGCTATCGCCGCCTCTCGCCGCGCGATGGGCGCGTCGTGTTCGCGCGGCGGATTGAGGCGCCGACGGAGCCGCGGCGTTAGCCGGCGGCCCGAGAGCCTACCTTACTCGGCGGTGTCGGCGCTGATCGGCGCGCGCGCCGCGATGAGCGTGAGGTTGTCGCTGCCACCGCGTTCGAGTGTCATCTCGAGCAGCGACCGGCAGAGCTGTTCCGATGAGTGCATCGCCTCGATCTGCTCCGCAATCTCGGCATTGCTCACATGCTTGGTCAGCCCATCGGTGGCCAGGAGGATGACGCAGCCGCGGGGGATCTCGACGCGGCTGACGACGGGCATCGCCTCGTCACCACCGATGGCACTGGACAGGACGTGGCTGAACGGCGAGCTGCTGACGCGGTCTGCTGGCAGAATGCCCTCATCGGCCAGCCCCTGGGCAATGGTCTGGTCGCGGGTGATCTGCGTCAACTCCCCCTCCCAGTAGAGGTAGCAGCGGCTGTCCCCCCCCTGCGTCACGTACATCCAGGGGAAGACAGCAACGGCTATCGTCAGCGTGGTGGCCATTTTCGCGGCGGGGTCGAGCGCCCGCCGTTCCCGGACAGCGGCGTGCGCCTCGAGAGCCGCATCCGTCAGCGCCTGGTAAAATTCGGCGTCCGATGCAGCGCCGACATTGTGGTAGGAGCGCATGGAGCAGGCGACATACTGCGTGATTGTGGCGAGCGCGAGCCGGCTCGCTTCGCCCCCTCCCGACCCGCTGCCGACCCCGTCGGCGACGAGCATATAGGTCGCGATCCGTTCGCCCCGCAGCGGAAGCGAATCCGGGTCAGGGAGGCTGGTGCCGTGCACCACCACCTGCGGATGCACGGTGCAGAGCATAAAATGATCCTGGTTTTCCTTCCGGACCAGACCGACGTGCGTCAGGCCGAACATGTCCAGCTCGGTGTCCGTCGGGCGCACCCACTGCGCGTCCCCAGGCATGGATCAAGCCTCCTTTCTGATCATCCGCGAGCTCGCCTCAATCGATCCCGACTCGTCCTTTGGTGGCCTGAATCAGTTTCGGCGAGTCATACCCGACGCCGTCCTTGAAGACAATCTCCACGTTCTGGATCACCTTCGCATCGGTGCGGAGGTCACCGTTCATCAGGACCAGGTCGGCGACCTTCCCAACTTCGACGGAACCGAAGACATCAGCGATGCCCAGGATCTTGGCTCCGTTCAACGAAAGCACCTGCACCGCCTGCTCCGGCGTGAACTTCCCCTCGATCAATATTTCATAGCCGCGCTGATCGCCGAAGCCGGGGAGTGCGCCGCCGTTGCCGGTCGGATCCACGCCGCTCGCCAGGACACCACCCGCGGCATAGAACGCCTTGTCGAAGGCGAGCGCCCGCGCGAACCCCTCGGCCGTGAGCGGCCAATCGGCGGTGCTGTCGATTCGGGCGCGCTCGGCCACGTAGGCCGTGCGGACCTCGGGCGCCATCAGGTTCAGCACCCGCTCATCGGTGACCGGCCGGTTCTGATAGAAGAGCTCATACACCGCCGGCGTGGTGGTCATCGAGACCTTGTTCTCGATCATGTAGCTGATCAGCGGTGTCGCGATCGGCCCGTCGCCCGCAACGGCACGATCGGTGGAGACGAGCGAATTCGGCGGGCACTTGTCCGGCTCCTTCCCCTCGATGAAATCGGTGGCGGTCATGCCGCCGTGCGCCAGGTCGTCGATGTGGAGCCCCACCGCCTCGCGGAAGGTGACAGAGCAGAGGTGCCCGGTGGCTTTCATCCCCTGCTTGTGCGCCTCGTCGATGGCGGCGCCCATCGCCTCGCGGCTGATGTTGGTGTAGAACTTGATCCACGTGGCGCCCTCCTCCGCCCAGTACGCCACGAACCGACGGGCCTGCTCGGGCGTCTCGGCGACGGACATCGTGCCGCCGCCTCCCGGACCCGTGAGGTACGGCGTGGTCACGTAGATCCGCGGCCCCGGCACCTGGCCCTGGTCGATCCGGTGCTTCAGGTTGATGTCGCCGTAGGGCGACTGGCTGCCGGTGGTGCGCACCGTGGTGACGCCGGCGCCGAGGTACAGCCGCGGACCGGTGTAGCTCATCTGCGCCGAGCGCCCACCGGCGGCCGAGTAATACATGTGGTCGTGCATCCCGATGATGCCGGGAATCAGCGTCTTGCCCTTGCCGTCGACCATTGCGGCGCCGGTAGGCACCTTCACCTTCTTGGCCGGCCCGACCTGGGTGATCACCCCATTTGCGATGATGACTGTTTGTCCCGGCTTTGCCGCACCGCCGGTGCCGTCGATCACCAGCACGTCGGTGATGGCGATGACGGCGCTGTCCACGGTGACGTAGGCCTTGGTCGCGGACGCCAGCTCGGGCCGCTGGGCCGCGAGGAGGGCGGGGGAGAGGGCCGCGAGTCCGGCG
>SPDF01000180.1 GCA_004525055.1 Gemmatimonadales bacterium
CAGGGCAGCGAGCAGGACTACCCCTCCGACAATCGACGTGATACCGACCAGCGGCATGTGCCGTGTGGCCTGCGGGACGGACCACGCTGCGAATCGCTTATGCAGTCGCCACGGCACGAGCGCTAAGGCGAGGGAGGTCACGATGAGGATCCAACCGAAAAGCATGATCGCTGGGCCAAACGCCATGCGTGGCGCGCTGAACACGAATGCGGCGCCCGTCAGTACTCGTAGCGCCAGCTCCGTGAAATGCATGCGTGGCGTGGTCGCGAATCCTTCAAGAAACCGCTTCGCGCTCTCGGGGCGGATGAGCGCCCCACCGCCGAGCGCGAGGAGGTAAAGAGCGGCCGTCACAACAACGGCAATGCCGACCCGGGAGATCACTCCATCCATTCGATCACCCAAGCTCCTGTTCTCGTCCGTCTAACGAATTGGCGCATCAGCCGCGAGGGCGCTCGCGGCAGGCGTGGCGCGACCCGCTACCGCGGCGAGCGACGCACTTCGCCATTGATATCATACTGCCTAACCGAGCAAGATTGGTCTGTTCGTCTCCTTGTTCAGCAACATCCCGCCTTTCGGCAGGTGCGTTGCGGTCCCAAGGGGTCCGGCGTGTTCAGACCTCTTCTCGCACCTGCGCATAGGTAAGGACGGCAAACATCCCAGTACCGCCCAGGGCATTGCCGAGAAAGGCCGGCAGGATCGCTTTACTCACGGCAGCGAACGGACCGAGGTCGCCGTGTAAGACCAACACGAAAAGCTCGGTGGAACCTGCTACCACGTGGGACAGGCCGCCGAGCCCGATCATGTAGGTCAAGACTAGGATCACCAGCACCTCTCCACCACTGTCCATCCGCGCCAAGATCCACACGATGGAGGCGATCAGAAACCCGGCCGGCATCCCCCAGGTCAAATGTTGGGCGGCGGTGGCGCTCCCATAGTGCCGTGAGATCGTCAGGATGCTCTCCAAGTGTGGCGCGGGGACAATATGCCCAAAGACAAGCAAGGCAGCGGCCAGCAGGCAGCCCGTCATGTTCGCACTAAAGACGATCCCCCAGAGGCGCGCTGTCCGCAAGAAGTTCTTGCGAGTTGGCTGGTGAAACAGTGAGAGAATTGGTGTCACGGTGTTTTCCGTAAATAATTGCATCCGGCCGAGGATGACAATGAGAAATCCAACTGGATACCCGAGGCTGACAACGGCAGGGGCCCAGGGCGCGTCGGGCAGAACGGTCTGGAGAAAGCCCATGGCGACCACGGACAAGCTGATCGCGACCCCGGCCATGACGCCGGACCACCAGAGCGCACCAAACGAGCGGGACAGCTCATGGTCGCCCTCGGCGCGGATTGCTTCATAGATGACGGAGGTCTTGACCCCCGTCATCTCCTCGGCTTGTGCGCGCTCCTCTTTGTCGAGCGTCGACCGTGTCTCCGGCATCGTAGACCCCTTTCCGGAACAATCTAGCGCCCCTCGGCTCAACCGTTGGCCAGGTAGATCATCGGGTGCGCGGCGGTTTGGTGCGGGACGAGTCCATGTAGCAGTTTGACGAATGGCGCATCAGCGGCGAGGGCGCTCGCGACAGCCGCCCTGTCATCACAACTAGGTAGTTAAGTAAACGTACCCCTGGCCACTGACGGAGCTAGGCATGCCCGCCGATTACACCCACACTGCCGACAACTGGAACTGCGATTCCCACGACGTGCCGGCGTGCCAAGCAAGCCCTGAGGCGAGTGCTCACAGGAGAAAGCGGGCAGGAGTGAACACACTTTCGGTCTCTATCTCTTCTCCCGCCGAATGATTAAGAGTTGGTTGAAAGCCAGCCAAAGACCCGCGGCCGACGGAGTCAACCGGCCGAGAAATCGAGAACTTACGGCTGAAAGTGCGGCAGAAAGTGAGGCAAAACCACAAAGGCCCTCCACCTGGAGGGCCTAAGTCGTTGCAGCGTAAGAGGCGCCGGCGAGAATCGAACTCGCGAATAGAGGTTTTGCAGACCTCTGCCTTACCACTTGGCTACGGCGCCGCGAGGGTTAAGTTCGCTACCCGAGAGCCAATTCTCAAGGTTCCGACGGCCTGCAGAGGAACTCCGGGTCGGCAAACCCCATACGGCCTGCAATCCCAACCACCGAGCTTTCCGATGACGCGTGGCACCCCCATTGGCGCCTTCTGTCTGCTGGCCTGCCTGGCCACTCCTGCCCCAGCTCAGCAGGATGTGATGGTGATGCGCGCCGAGCGGCTCGGCCCCGACCTGGCGGTCATCTCTGGATTCGCCAACGGGAACATCCTCGTCCTGACCGGCCCGGAAGGCACCCTCCTGGTGGACGCCCAGAGCGCCCGGCGCGTGGGCCTGGCCGACTCGGTGCTCACGAGCCTCGGCGCCCCACCCGTCCGCTGGGTCATCAACACCCATTACCACAGCGATCACACCGAGGGGAACGCACTCTTCCGCAGTCGCGGCGCCGAGATCATCGGACAGGAACAGCTCCCAATGCAGATGGCGAAGGACACGACCATTGCCTCCTGGGGCGACTGGCACAGGACGCCGGCCGACCCCGCCTCGATGCCGACCCGCACCTTTCGTGATTCACTCACGCTGCAGGTCAACGGCCAGCGGATCATCGTCACCCACATTCCCTCGGCGCACACCAACGGCGACGCCATCGTCTGGCTGCCAGACGCCAACGTCCTCCACATCGGCGATCTCTTCGAGCATATGGCCCCGCCCTTCATCGACTGGTGGGCGGGAGGCCGGCTGGCCGGCATGCTCGCCGGTGTGGACAGGGGACTGGCACACAGCGACAGCGCGACCCGCATCGTCCCCGGCCACGGACCAGTCGGCAATCGCTCCGACCTGCTGCGGTACCGGGAGATGCTGCTCGGCGTGAGCAGCGCCATCGCCATGCAGGCGCAGTCCGGCGCCACCCTGGAGGAGGCCCAAGCCACCCAACCAGCCGCACCTTGGCAGGCACAGCTCGGCAGCCAGCGGCGGATGAACAAACTCATGGCCCTGCTCTACGTCGGCCTGGCCGACTTCGAGGCCGCCGAATTCATGCCGAGGCTCGCCCCACGGACCGCCGAGGCCTCCCTCGCATGGTTGATCGGCTGTTGGACCACCGCGCCCAACGGGGTAACCATCGAGGAGCGCTGGACGGTGGGGTCCGATGGGAGCCTCAACGGTCGGGGCCGCACCCTGCGTGACGGCAAGGTCGTCGGCTCCGAAGTCGTCCAGATCACGGGCCGCGGAGATTCACTGCGCTACACCGCTGACCCGTCGGGGCAGTCGGTGGCCACCTTCCCCGCGTCCGAGTTCACCGACGGCAGCGTCACCTTCTCCAATTCCACCCATGACTTCCCCACCCGAATTTCGTATCGACGTGCCGGTGACTTTGGCCTGCACGCCGAGATCGCCGGCCAAGGTCAGACTGGCGAGCGCGTGATCACCTTCCCATACACTGCGGCGGTCTGCCGGGACCATTAGTATTGGCCGGATGACTCCTGCTCCTCCAGGCCGAAGCCTCCCAATCGCGGGCCCCGCCCATCCGCCCCCCTTCTGGCTCACCGCCGAGCACTTCGCCACCGCGCTCCTCTGGCTGCTGATCGGCGCGGTTGGATTGATTACCGCCTCGAGTGATCTCGCCGCCGGCAATTTCCTGTCACCGCACCTCCTCGCCGTCACCCACATTTTCACCCTCGGCGTGCTGACCACCACCATCTACGGCGCGCTCAACCAGTTCTTCCCAGGCGCGCTGGGCATCGCCGTCCGCAGCATCCGCGTGGCACACTGGACCTGGATCCTGCACACCGCCGGAACCCTCGCGCTGGTGACCGGCTTCTGGTTCTGGCGCCCTGCCCTGCTGGGAGTCGGCTGGCTCCTGATCTTTGCCGGCGTGTTCGGCTCCAGCTGGAATCTCCTCCCCCAGCGCCGCAGAGCACCCCGCGGCCTCGTCGTCGGCCGCTACGTCGCCGCCGGCCACATCGCGCTCGGCACCGCGATGCTCGTGGCCCTCGCCCGGATCGGCAACAGCCTCGGCTGGTGGCCGATCGACCGGATGGCCGTCATCACCAGCCACTTTCATCTCGCCATATTTGGCTTCGTGGTGTTCACCGCAGTCGGTGTCGGCAGCTGGATGCTCCCGATGTTCCTGCTGGCGGCGCGCGCACCCACCTGGCCCCTGCGGTGGATCGGCCCGGTGGGCATGGCCGGCCTCGCACTCCTGACTGTCGGCGCACTTGGTGGTTGGCCCATCGTCACGCACATCGGCGGGGCGTTGGTCCTGGCCAGTGCCCTCTGCTACCTGCTGCAGCTGGCGCTGTACTTCCGCTACGCCGAGCGGCGGCCGATGGACCCGGCGATGGCGCACGTGGCGCTCGGCGTGGCCCACTTTGCGGTGGCGGTGCTGCTGGGGGCGACGATCTTGATGGGGAACGACAGTATGCGGAGCTGGACCACCTACGGACTAATGGCCATTGTGGGGTGGCTGGTCCTGCTGGTGGTGGGAGTGCTCTACAAGATCCTGCCGTTTCTGGCGTGGATGAACCTCTTCGGGCCTCGCGCGGCGCAGGCAGGAGCCCCGAAACAGGAAGACCTCACCTCCACCGCGA
>SPDF01000403.1 GCA_004525055.1 Gemmatimonadales bacterium
ACGGCTTTGTACTCCCCGCGGGCTGGACGCACGGTCAATCACAAGCACTAATCGGAGCGCATCATGAAAGCGAAACCATCCGGGGCAGCAGGGAAGTGCCCGGTCATGCACAGTGGGAGCCTGGCGACAATGGCTGGAGGCCAGTCCAACCGCGACTGGTGGCCCAACCAGCTCAACCTCGGGATGCTCCATCAGAATCCGCCCGCAGGCGACCCCATGGGGACAGGGTTCAAGTACTCCGAGGAGTTCAAGAAGCTCGACCTCGAGGCCCTCAAGCAGGACCTGTTCCAGCTGATGACCACGTCGCAGGACTGGTGGCCGGCCGACTACGGCCACTACGGCCCGCTCTTCATCCGGATGGCGTGGCACAGCGCGGGCACCTACCGCACGGGCGACGGCCGCGGGGGCGCCGGGTCGGGGACGCAGCGCTTTGCGCCCCTCAACAGCTGGCCCGACAACGGCAACCTCGACAAGGCGCGCCGGCTGCTCTGGCCGATCAAGCAGAAGTACAGCAAGCAGCTCTCCTGGGCCGACCTGATGGTGTTCGCCGGCAACTGCGCCATCGAGTCGATGGGGCTCAAGCCCTTCGGCTTCGGCGGCGGCCGCGAGGACGTCTGGGAGCCCGAGCAGGACATCTACTGGGGCGCCGAGGCGGAGTGGCTCGGCGACAAGCGCTACGCCGGCGACCGTGAACTCGAGAACCCGCTCGCCGCCGTGCAGATGGGCCTCATCTACGTGAACCCCGAAGGCCCCAACGGGAATCCCGATCCGCTCGGCTCCGCCCGGGACATTCGCGAGACCTTCGCGCGCATGGCGATGGACGACGAGGAGACCGTCGCGCTCACGGCCGGCGGCCACACCTTCGGCAAGGCCCACGGCGCGGGCGACCCGGCGCTGATGGGTCCGGAGCCCGAGGGCGCCAGCATCGAGGAGCAGGGCCTCGGCTGGAAGAACAGCTTCGGCACCGGCAAGGGCGCTGACACGACCACCAGCAATCTGGAAGGCGCGTGGACGCCGAACCCGGTCCGGTGGGACAACGGCTACTTCGACACGCTCTTCGGCTACGAGTGGGAGCTGACGAAGAGCCCCGCCGGCGCGCACCAGTGGAAGCCGAAGGACCCCGCGGCGGCGACGACCGTGCCGGACGCGCACGACCCGTCGAAGCGGCGTGGGCCGATGATGACCACGGCCGACATGGCCATGCGGGAGGACCCGGCCTACCGGAAGATCTCGAAGCGGTTCCACGAGCATCCGGAACAGCTGGCCGATGCGTTCGCGCGCGCGTGGTTCAAGCTGACGCACCGCGACATGGGTCCGCGCCCGCGGTACCTCGGCGCGCTCGTCCCGAAGGAAGAGCTGCTGTGGCAGGACCCCATCCCCGCCGTCGATCACCCGCTCATCAATGCGAAGGACATCGCCGCGCTCAAGGGCAAGATCCTCGCCTCGGGGCTCTCCATCGCCCAGCTCGTCGCGACCGCCTGGGCATCGGCCTCCACCTTCCGCGGCTCCGACAAGCGCGGCGGGGCCAACGGGGCGCGCATCCGTCTCGCGCCGCAGAAGGATTGGGAGGTCAACCAGCCCGCCAGGCTGGCGCGCGCCCTCGAGATCTACGAGACGATCCAGAAGGAGTTCAACGGCGCGCAGAAGGGCAAGAAGCGGGTGTCCCTGGCCGACCTCATCGTGCTGGGCGGGTGCGCCGCCGTCGAGGCGGCTGCAACGAAGGCGGGATTCGACGTCACGGTGCCGTTCACCCCGGGCCGCATGGACGCGTCGCCGGAGCAGACGGACGTCGACTCCTTTGCCGTGCTCGAGCCGATCGCCGACGGGTTCCGGAACTACCAGAAGGCTGTCTACGCGGTCACGGCCGAGGAGCTGCTGGTCGACAGGGCGCAGCTCCTGACGCTTACTGCCCCCGAGATGACGGCGCTCGTCGGCGGCATCCGTGTCCTGAACGCGAACACCGGCCAGTCCAAACAGGGCGTCTTCACCGACCGTCCTGAGACCCTCACCAATGACTTTTTCGTGAACCTGCTCGACATGGGGACCACGTGGAAGGCGACGTCGAAGGCGCAGGACGCGTTCGAGGGGCGTGACCGCGCCACGGG
>SPDF01000209.1 GCA_004525055.1 Gemmatimonadales bacterium
GCACCAGCGGCACCGACCCACCCGACCTCGCCATCGGCGAAGTGTTCCCGCTTCCAGATCGGCACCCGACGCTTCAATTCCTCGATGACATGTCGGCAGGCGGCAAATGCTTCTTCCCTGTGCGCGCCGCCCACGGCTACCACGACCGCCACCTCGCCGATCCCAAGCGTCCCCAGTCGGTGCTGGAGGGCGACTTTCACGGGCCAGCGGCTCTCCGCCTCCCTTACCACCCGCTCACACTCCGCCTCAGCCATCTCGTCGTACGCGGAATAGTCGAGCTGGAGCACAGTCCGCCCCTGATGCTGCGATCGGACAACGCCGAGAAAGGAGGCGACTCCACCGCGTTCGGGAGCCTGTACCTTGGCCATCAGGTGGATCACATCGAGTGGTTCGTTCGACAGATATGCCATCCTACCCCCCCGCCAGCGGGGGGAGGATCGCGAGTTCGTCGCCGTCGCGAAGTACGTGACTGGCCAGCACATGAGAGAGATTGACCGCACAGAGCGGCCGCGCCGGCAGGGCGGCAGCCGCCGGGACCAGGCGGCGGAACTCAGCGAGCAGTTCACCGACCGTGGCCCCCGCCGGCAAGGAGATATCCACACTCGTCTTGCCCACGGATTCGGCGTAGGCGGCGAACAAACGAATCGCGACCGTCACTCGACCTGAGGCGGTGCTCGAGGTCATTGGGCGGCCGGATGGCAATTGGTCAACGGGTTCATGAGCAAGAGGTTACGCGTCGGGAGTGAGAATGTCGTTCAAGACGGCCCAATGACGTTGTGGAAAAAGACAGGGCCGCGCGGCAGCGCGGCCCTTCGATCACGCTCGGGCGCGACGATCAATTGTCGGCGTCCGGGCCTCCAGAGGAAACTACGTCGCCTTCCTCGGCCACGAGCGACCGCAACTCCTTGCTGGGCTTGAAGACAGGCACCGGACGCGCCGCCACCTCCACCGGCTCACCGGTGCGGGGATTGCGCGCCATTCGCGTCTTGCGGCGACGGATCTTGAAAGTGCCAAACCCGCGCACCTCAATGTTATGCTGCTCCTTGAGCGCCACCTTCACGGCGTCAAGAAACGCGTCTACTACCCGCGCGCAGTCTTTTTTCGAGATCATCGGCCCGGCGGTGCGGGCGATCGTAGCGGTTACCTGCTCGACGAGGTCGGCCTTGGTCATGCATCCCCCAGGAGGGTCTCATGAGGCGGGCGTGGAATGTCCGCCGGACAGGCCGATAATATGGGCTTACCTGTTGTCTGTCAATGGGTTGGGGGTCAGCGATCTGATTGGAGCCCCATGGACCGGACAAACTGGGCGAAATGCGGGTAGGCATCGTGGGGCCCTGGAGCGGCCTCCGGATGGTACTGGACGGCGAACAACGGGAGGGTCTTGTGGCGCAGTCCCTCGACGGTGCCATCATTGAGGTTAAGGTGCGTGACGACCAGGTCGGGGGCGCCCGGCACCCCGTCCTCCCCACCGGCGAGGGCAAATCCGTGGTTCTGCGTGGTGATCAACACCCGGCCATCAGAGAGGTCCTTCACGGGGTGGTTTCCGCCCCGGTGCCCGTACGGCAACTTGACGGTGCTCCCGCCGAACGCCAGCCCCAAGAGTTGATGCCCCAAGCAGATACCAAATATCGGCAGCCCACCCTCGGCGAGCGACCTCAGCACGGGAAGGGCGTAGGTCACTGCGGCCGGATCGCCGGGGCCGTTTGAGAGAAATACCCCATCCGGAGACAATTTCAGGACCTCAGCAGCGGTGGTAGTGGCCGGGACGACCGTCACCCGGCATCCCGCCGCGTCCAACATGTCCACGATGTTCCGCTTCATCCCGAAGTCGAAGGCGACGACATGCGGACCGGTGGTGCCCTGCTCGTAGGGCTTGGCCACAGTGGCTTTGGAGGCGAGATCCAAACCCGCCATGTTGGGAGAGTTACGCAGGCTCTCGCGAATGGCCTCGGTCGGCGCCTCGCCCTCAGCGATCACCCCGCGCATGGCGCCCTTCGACCGGATGTGCCTGGTCAATCGACGGGTGTCCACCCCCGTCAGGACCGGAATCTTGTGACGCCCAAGCCAGCCACCGAGCGACTCGGTTGCCCGCCAGTTGGAGTGTCGGCGCGCCAGCTCGCGCACCACCACCCCTGAGACCTGGGGCCGTGGGGATTCCATATCCTCGGGATTGACCCCGCAATTCCCGATCATCGGAGCGGTCATGACCACCACTTGCCCGAGGTAGCTCGGATCGGTGAAGGTCTCCTGGTACCCCGTCATGTTGGTGGTGAACACCACTTCGCCGAAGGCCGGCGGGATGGGGGCCGCCACAGCCCCCTTGAACCAGGTGCCGTCTTCGAGCAATACAAAGGCGGGGCGGCCGGTCATCCGGCCACCCCGCCAAGCACAGCGTCCCGCCGCATTATGGCTGCGGTTGCGGCTGCGGCGCCGCGGGCGTTTCTGCCGCGGGGGCCGGCTCCGTACCACCAAGAGGCAGTGGGGAGCCGGGGACAGGCGCCTGCTGTTGCTGCTGCTGGAGCAACCGCTCCACGTCCGAGGTGGCCGTAGAGCGACCCGCGGACATGACCGTGAGGATGAGCGAGAGCGCCAGGAAGATCCCACCGAGCCACCACGTGGACCGGGTCAGGATCGTGACCGCCTGCCGACCACCGACGAAGCTTTCAGTACCGCCACCGCCACCCATGGCAGCCAAGCCGCCGCCCTGCCCCGCCTGGAGCAGCACGACCACTGACAGCAGCAGCGCATCGATAATCAAGAGAGTCAGAATAAGACCGAACATGCCTATTTCCGTTGTGAGACAGTCCGGAAGGATAACCGGTCGGCGCCGAGGGGGTCAACCACCGATCCCGACAATCTCCGCCCAGCCGTCGGGGTCCAGGCTGGCACCTCCGACGAGCACGCCGTCGATCTCCGGCTGGGCGAGGAGCCCCCGCGCGTTGCCGAGGTTGACGCTCCCGCCGTAGAGGACCGGAACCCGGTCGGTGGCCCCCAGGTTTGACAGCTCGGCGCGCAGCGCGGCGTGCACCCGGGCGGCGTCTTCGGCCGTGGCGTTCCGTCCGGTCCCGATGGCCCAGACCGGCTCGTAGGCGACCACCACCCGTCGCATCCCCTCGGCAGCCACTCCGGCGAGCCCGGCACGTAGCTGTCGGAGCACGACCGCTTCCGTCTCTCCAGCTTCGCGCTCCTCGAGCTTCTCACCGACGCAGAGGAACGCCGTGAGCCCGGCGTCAAGAAGGGCGCGGACCTTCCTTCCCGTTTCCACGTCGGTCTCGCCAAAGACGTGTCGGCGCTCGGAGTGGCCGACCAGTGCCCCACTGGCCCCCGCCCCGCGCGCGAGGGGAATTGACGTCGCGCCGGTGAAGGCGCCCTTCGGTTCCCAGTGGACATCCTGGGCACCGATTTGGATATCGGCCCGTCCGCCGAATGCGTCGGCGGCCGACGCCATCGACACCGCGGAGGGGAAGAACCAGAGCGAACGCCCATCCACCGGCGCCGTCGCCCCGAGGAACTGCTCGGCGAACCGACGGGTTTCCCCTGGGGTGACCTGCATCTTCCAGTTGGCGGCGAACAGCAGCGGGCGCATGCCTTACTGCTTCCTGACCGGCGTGAGGTGGAGGTCCTGGAAGTCGAAGCTGAAGTCCACATCCGGCGACGCAGGCTTGATCGTGGCCCCGGCCACCTGGCCCTCTTCGTCGAGGGTAAAGGTCACGAAGGCGTCCGCCCGGAGTTCGCGGTCACGCCACTTGACCAGCCAGGTGTCGTACTGCCAGTGCTCCAGGTCGCCGAGCAGCGCTGGTGACTTGTCGAACTGCATCACGAGTTTGCCGTCGGTGAGCGAGACAGTAATCGTGCCGTACCACGGATCTTCATAGGTGGTGGCATAGCCGGTGAGCGGCAGCGACGGACGGGATGCGCTGTCGCGCGCCGCGGCGGC
>SPDF01000231.1 GCA_004525055.1 Gemmatimonadales bacterium
CTGGCGTGGATGAACCTCTTCGGGCCTCGCGCGGCGCAGGCAGGAGCCCCGAAACAGGAAGACCTCACCTCCACCGCGATGGTGCGGCTCTCCCTGGGGTTGCTGGCACTGGGTGTTTGGGGGCTCGCGGGTGGCACGATGGTGGGTCACCGCCAGTTGGTCCTGGCGGGTGGATCACTCTACCTGGCGGGCGTGCTCGCGGTGCTCGGGCAGTACGTCCGCATCCTCGTGCTGGCTCGACCTCGCCCGGCTCAGCGCACCGTCACGCTGTCGACGAAGTAATTCGTCTCACCGAAGCAGCGACCGGGGACACCCCGGTGCTCGGTGTAGTGCAACGCCACGTGCTTGCCGATCGCCTCGCGGAGTTGCTGCGCCACGGCGTCGTCGCGCACGGTGAAGTCCCAGATGATCGGCATGACGCCGGCCACCGGCGTCATCGCGAGTTCCCCCTCATACGTCTTGCAGACCCATCCCTTCTGCGAAAACTTCTGCACGATCCCCGCGCGCTCGCCTTCCGAGTAATTCCAGGTCAACGACGCCCAGGTGTAGAGCGCGAAGATGAGGATCGGAGCCAGCAGGATCCCGACCAGAATCAGCTTGGTTTTCCGCTTCAGGCCGTGATGGGAAGGCGCCGGCGCTGGTTCCGTCATAGATCCTCCAGGGAATTCGAGCAGGCCGAAAGGTAGGCGTCCGGCCGACCGCACGACAGCGTCAATAGGTCGGGCGCTGGGCGTAGAGGCTGAAGGCGAAGCCGCGCCCGAGTGAAACGACCCACCCCGCCCCCACGGCATCGTTCGCAAAGCGCCAGGAGAGATCCACCCTGGAGATGATACCCCGGGATGACCGCGTCTGCCCCATGCGCAGGCCGATGCCGACATCCGTGCCGGTGCGCCTCGGACTGTCGCTCCACCATGCCCCGCCATAGTCCACGTACGCCGCCACACCAAGGCTCACGACGCCGAACAACCGTGGCCAGAGCAGGCGGCGCACCTCCGCCGAGGTGAAGAACGCACGATTTCCGGTGAAGCTGTGCACGCCGAAGGCCCGGGGGCCGCTTTCCAAGCCCAGGTCGAATTCGTACCCCGGGGCGGGGTTGGTCAGCGCGCCACCGCTGCCGTGCAGCACCAGCAGCGAGCTCGAGTCGGGGTTCCAGGCCACGGTGGCGCTCACCACGGTGCCACCCGAGTCGACGCCTGCCGCCGTGATCAGGCCGTCAGATATTCCGTTGAACAGGAAGAGCCCGTTCTTGAAGGACGCCCCAGTACGGAAAGCGGCGAAGAGCCCCACGCCAGCGCTATCGTAGCCGAAGAAGGTCGGCGCCGCGTACACGCCGCCGGTCAGGGTCGTGCTGAGATCGATGTCCTCGGTCAGCGAGAAGGTCTGAAACCCTGTCCGCGCGATGAACCGCGACCGGGACCATTCCAGGTAACCTCCGACCGCCGCGGTGATCGTCCGGGGAACGGGGCCCGAGTCGGCCACGGACAGGTAGTCGTTGCGCACCACCTGAGCCAGCACGCCGCTCCGGAGGTAACCCCTGCTCTTCCGCTGCAGCGCCCAGCCGACGCTCCCGCGAACGGCCCCCAGGATGTGATCCAGCGTGTCGACCGGCACATCGATACCATCGAGGTACTGGTTGACCGTCTCATCCCGGTATTCGCCCGTCAGCAGGTATCCCCGAGCGTCCTGGATCGAATAGAAGGGCCGGTCGACCCGCCCATAGAGCACAGTCCCGTCCGATCGGTTTTCCCACCGTGCGCCGACGCCGACACTGCTACCGAGGAACCGGGGCTGCCAGGCCTCGAGCGCAAAGGTGGTCCGGATCGGGTCGGACGAGAAGGACGCACTGGCCTGGGTGGCGGTCCCGAGGAAATTGCCCTCAGAAAAAGAGAGGCCAAGCGACACCTGGTTCCCCGTCGTCCGCAATCGGCCACCGAGACGCGTGGTCCAGGCGTCGCGGGTGACGACCTGCATCACGACCCCGCTGTCGGTGGAGACGGAATCGATTTGGACATCGCGAAAGACGCCCAGCGACCGGAGGTTGCGTGTCGTCTCCGCCACCAGCACCGAGTCGAACGGGTCACCGACCCGAAAGAGCAGCACCCGCCGGATCACCTGTGGCAGCGTGCGGATATGGAGATTGTTGGCCAGGCGCTGAGCCCAGTGGTTGGCCTCCGCCGAATCGAAAATCTCCTGTCGATTCAATTCGATCCCCCGGATGATCGGTGCACGCGTCGAATCGCCCGTCGCCTGGGCGACAGCGATCGAAGGCATGATGAGCAACGCGAGAACGAGGGTGAGGCGGCGGACCAGATGAGACTCCGGGAACTCGGTCGGATGTGAGGGGGCTAGACGGCCCCCGTCCCGGAGGCGGGACGGAAGCTACCCCAGGCTCTCCAACAGGCGCCAGAGCTCCACGGCGCTGAACTCATTGAAACGATGGAGCACGTCCTGCTCGCTCCATTCGAGCAGAATCCACGCCGAAGCGCGCGTCTGCTCGCCCTGGAGAAAGTGGACCCGACCACCGACCGTCTTGCCCTGGGGTCGGGTTTCGAGAAAGACCTGCCACCGTTCATCCGCGCGGCCGAGGTCGCCGAGGTGGCGGGCTAGCGGCACCTCGGGCAGCGCGGCCGGCAAGGGGTGTTGCGGCTGTCCCATTGATACCCTCCAAGATGTCTTCACGGTAACGACTTCCGCCAGCGGACGCCAGCGGCCACGCGGTGCCCCTCCCCGGCTGGCCCGGTTAGATTGGTGCCACCATGGCACCGATCCCTTACTGCACACGGTGCGGTACCCGTTGCGAGGGAGTCTTCTGCTCTTCCTGCGGGGCGGTTGTGCAGGGGGGTAGCAGCCGCCCGCGGGACCGCCGAGCCTGGGCGATCGCTTGGCTGGTGGCCGCCGCAGCGGTGGGGGCGGTGGTGGTCGGTGTCGCGCGGAACCGGCCGGACACCATGACGCCCGACATGGCTAACGCCGGGAATGCCGGACCCGGGTCCGTGCCGCTCCCCGACCTCAGCGCCCTGAGCCCCGAGGAGCGGTTCGCCACGCTCTTCGATCGGGTGATGCGGGCGGGCACAGACTGGGACAGCGCCACGGTCGCGAGCCTGTCACCACTGGCCGTGGCGGCGTATGCGGCGCTCGATTCTGTGGACGCCGACGCCCGGTTCCACGCGGGACTGATCGCCATCCAGATCGGGAATTTCCCCGGCGCCCACGCGCTGGCCGACACCCTGGAGAGGCGGGATCCGGGACACCTCTTCGGCCCGATCCTCCTCGGCGCCCTCGCACGGTTGGAGGGTGACACCGCCGGATACCGTCAGGCACTCGACTGGATTCGGGAGCGGGCTCCGGAGGAGCTGGGCCGCAGCGACCGACCGGAATATGTCGAACACCGACAACTTCTCACCGAAGTTCAGCAGGCAGCGGAGACCCAGTGACCAGGACTATTCACGTCGCCCACAGCCCCGATTCCGACGACGCATTCATGTTTTACGCGCTCGCCGAAGGAAAGCTCGACACCGGCGACCTGCGTTATGAGCACGAACTCTCCGACATCGAATCGCTCAACCGCCGCGCCCTGAAGGCCGAACTCGAGGTGTCGGCGGTCTCGATCCACGCCTACGC
>SPDF01000329.1 GCA_004525055.1 Gemmatimonadales bacterium
CCGGTGGCGCGCGTTGAGCTCGCCAATTTCGGGGGGTTCGGCCCCGGTCCCGGTGACCTTGCCACTGGTGGGGGCGACCGGCTCTTCATCAGTTCCTTCACTGAAGGACTGATGGAGTTCGACATCGTCACCCGCACCGTGGTACTCGGTGCCGGCGACGGGATTCCGATTCCGGACAACTCAGGCGTCGCAGTCGATTCTGACGGCCGAATCTACGGAATTTCTGCAGGGTGCGGCGGGGGCGCAGGGGGCGAGGCACACGTCCTCCGGTCGGATCTCACGGAGCGAACCGTCGTGCCCCTGGGCGTCTGTGCAATCGGATCGGCCGTCACCTTCATCCCCGTGGAGTAGATTGGGGCATGCCCCCCATTACGACCCCCGCAATCATCCTGGGTGCACTTCGCTACGGCGATACCTCCAAGATCGTGCGCCTGGCCACTCGAGACCTCGGCATCCGGAGTGCCCTTGCGAAGGGGGCGCTCCGGCCCCGAAGCCGATTTGGGGCGTCGCTGCAGCTCTTGAGCGAGGGGGTAGCGCATCTCTACCTCAAAGAGACCCGGGATCTCCAGACGCTCGCGGCCTTCGATCTGACGAGCCTCCGCTCCGGACTGGCGGCGGACCTGCCACGCTTTTCCGCCGCCGCGGCTATCGGCGAAGTCGCTTGGCGTTTCTCCCCCGCCGAGTCCCATCCTGACAGCTATGACCTCCTGAGCGGTGCGTTGACAGTGCTAGAAACGGCGCCGGAGGAGGCTATCGAAGTGCTCGGGCTCCGGATGCTCTGGCGTCTCGTCAGCGTCCTTGGGTTTGCGCCCGCCTTGGACCGCTGTGCGCGCGACGGCACCCCCCTTCCACCCGACACGCCGCTCCGCTTCAGCGCGGCCGAAGGGGGCGGACTCTGTTCGCGGTGTGCGGACGGGCACGGGGTCTCAACGCTCGCCCCAGTTGATCGACGCGCCCTCGAGGCGCTGGTGAGTTCCGAAGCGGAGCTGCCCGTGTTCGATGAACGCCACGCCGCCTCGCACCGTCGGCTCTTCGCCCGGTTTCTCCGCCACCATCTGGCCGAAGGCGGCGAGATGCCGGCGATCACCTTCTGGGAAGAACGATCCTGGGTGTCGCGATGATCATCGGGACGGCTGGCCATATCGATCATGGCAAATCGGCGCTGGTCGAGGCGCTCACCGGCCAGCGGATGGACCGGCTCAGGGAGGAGCGCGACCGCGGCATCACGATCGACCTGAATTTCGCCCCCCTGCGACTCCCCGGGGGTGGGATCGCGGGGGTCGTGGATGTGCCGGGTCACGAAGACTTCGTCCGAACGATGGTGGCCGGTGCGGCGGGGATGGATCTCGTGCTCCTCGTCATCGCGGCCGACGAGGGAATCATGCCGCAGACGCGGGAGCATCTCGCGATTGTCGAGGCGCTGGGCGTGCCCCGTGGGATCCCGGTGCTCACCAAGGCCGACCTCGCCGACCCGGACTGGCTTGCGCTGGTGCAAGACGAGGTGGATGAGTGGCTGGCGGAGTCATCGGTCGCATTCGGGAAAGCGCTCGCGGTGTCGACGCCTTCGGGGATCGGACTCGACCAGCTGCGCGTGGCAGTCGAGCACGAAGCCGCTCTGGTGCGACCCCGAGACTCCGCGGCGTCCTTCCGCCTGCCCATCGATCGGGCGTTCTCGGTGGCTGGCGCGGGGACGGTCGCCACCGGGAGTGTCTGGTCGGGCTCGGTGGCCGTCGGCGACCATCTCCGACTCCTCCCATCAGACGAATCCGCGCGGGTGCGCACCATCGAGATCCACGGCGAGCGATGCCAACGGGCGCTTCCAGGGTGCCGTGCCGCACTGGGCCTCGCCAACGTCGATCGCCAGTCTGTCCGCCGCGGCGATGTCCTCGTCGATGCGCGGCTGCCCTGGGAACCCACCTTGGCGCTTGATGTTCGGATTCACCTCCTGGACGACGCCCCGCGGCCACTCACCTCCCGTACTCGAGTCCACCTGCATCTGGGGACGACAGAGGTCGTCGCCCGGGTGCTGCCTCGTGCGACCATCCAGCCGGGGGGGATCGGGCTGGCACGGCTGACCTGTGAATCGCAGCTGGTCGCCCAAGGCGGCGATCGATTCGTCATCCGCAGCTACAGTCCGGTCTCCACCATCGGCGGTGGCGTCGTTCTCGACCCCATGCCGCCCCGCCGTCGGGCGGCCTGGCCCGAGCAATTGGGCTCCTCCAATCGCGCCGACCACCTGCTGGCGCTCCTCCTTCGGCACCCGCCCGGCGCCTCCACGGAGTCGCTTGCGCTCCGGGCCGGACTCCCCATCGAGGAAGTGGCCGCGGTGCTCGGCGGCGATGACCGCGTCCGAGAATTGTCGGCTGGTTGGGTCCTTGCCGAGCTACTCGCCGAGGCCAGAGCCCGGGGGCTGGATCTTTTGGCCCGGTACCACGCCGATCACCCATCCTTCCCTGGGATGCCGGTGGAGACGCTGCGCAGGGGGATCTACCGGGCCGCTTCGGTTGCCGAGGCCGCGGTGACCGACCTGGCTGAAGCCGGGGCGATTGTGGTGGAGGCAGGGACGGCCTGCCTCCTGGGCTTCGAACCACGGATTCCAGGGGGCGCCGCAGCCGTAGACCGCGTGCTGGAGCTGGTGCGCGC
>SPDF01000134.1 GCA_004525055.1 Gemmatimonadales bacterium
ATCGAGGGCGCTGGTGGCCTCGTCGAGAATCAGGATCGGCGGATCGCGAAGGAGCGCCCGGGCGATGCTGATCCGCTGGCGCTGGCCGCCAGAGAGCCGCGCGCCTCGCTCACCCAGCACCGTGTCGTAGCCGTTCGGCAGGCCGGCAATGAACTCCGCCGCGTTCGCCGCCTCGGCGGCTGCCTCGACTTGTGCGGCAGTTGCCTGCGACGACCCGAACGCGATATTGGCGCGCACGGTGTCGTTCAGCAGCACGGTGTCCTGACTCACCACACCGAGGATGCTACGGAGGGAGCTGCGCTGGATGGTGTCGAGGGGAATGCCGTCGATGTAGATCTGACCATCGATCGGCTCGTTGAATCGCGGCAGCAGGTCGACCAGCGTCGACTTCCCCGCGCCCGAGGGGCCCACGATGGCCAGAACCTCCCCCTTCGGTAGTCGGAACGACACCTCCGTCAGCACCGGCTGGTCCGTCCCGTAGCGGAACGAGACCCGATCGAACACAATGTCGGTGGCGAAGTGCACCGGCACATCGCCAGGAGCGTCCACGTCCGACGCTGGTTCATCCAGGATGGCGTACACCCGCTCGGCACTGGCGAGGGCCACCGCCATCAAGGCGGGATACTGCGAGATCGCTTTGATGGGGGACGTCAGCTGAAGCGCCGCCACCAGGAACGCGATGGATGCCTCCGGCGTGAGCGGCACGCCGCCGATCAGCACCGGCTGCGTTGCCGCGGCGATGATCAGGATGATGAGCAATCCCCCGAAGATTTCGCTCATCGGGCCGGTCAGCGAGGAATATCGCTGCGTCCGTATGACCTTCTGTCGGTACTTGGTGAGCTGCTTGGTCAGCCTGCCCAGTTGCCGTGATTCCTCACCGTACGCCCGGATCAACTTCACCGCCCCGGCCTGTTCGGCGAGCATCGCGACAATACCGGCGCGGTCCTGCGCCCGGTCGCGGGCGTGGCGCCGCAGGCGGACGAGAATGAACTGGAGAGCCAGGACGAGGATCGGGGCGGTGGCAAGCGTCAGGATCGTCAGGCGACCGCTGATCTGGCTCATCAGGACGAGAATCGTGACAATCCGGACCACGCTCTGGAAGAGCCGGAGCACCGCGGCGGTCACGACCTCCTTGAGTTGATCCACCTCAGTGGTGATGCTCGAGAGGATGTGTCCCTGGCGGGTCCGCTGGAAGTACCCAAGGTCAAGCTTGAGCAGGTGTGAGAAGATCGCCGAGCGGAAGTCACGAACGAGCCCTTCCTGGACCGCTACCTGCAGCTGGGTGGTGCTGTAGGTCATCACGTTTCGGAGCACCAGGCCGAAGACCAACGCGCCGAGGAGGCGGGCGACGGCCACATTCGTCGGTACCCCGGCGATGAGCGGGTCGAGCAGCCACTCGGTGAACCGGATCAGCGCCTCTGATCCGGAGGCGCCCAGCTGGCCGGTGGTGCCGAAGAGAAGCCGGAGCAACGGAATGAGCACGACGATGGTCGTGCCGTCGAGGAGTGACGCCAGCACCGACGTGACCATCGCGAGGAACAACGGCGCGCGATAGGGCTGCGCCTGCCGGAGCAACCGAAATTCTATCCGCACGCCTACGATCGCCGCGGTGTCAGGAGGGTGATCGGCAGCACGACCTCCTCGGGTGAGACACCGCCGTGCAGGAAAGCACCGCGATAGCGGGCCTGGTATTCACGCAGCTTGGTTGGATACACAAAGAACCGGTCGCCGGTGGCGAGCAGGAGCCTGGTGCCCGGTGTGCGCGGCGGCAGCCCGAACCGCTCGAGGTCATCGACCACCAGCGCCGCGTTGGCATCCTCAGCCCGGAGGTCTTCCCCGAACTTGTAGCGGAGGTGACTGGTCGTGTCGCGCCGGGCAAAGACGGTGGCCGGCGTGTGGCAGTGAATGGAGCCGTGATCGGTGGTCAGGAGCACCGGTACGTTGCGGCGCTCCGCCTCGCGGAGCGCATCCCACAGCGGCGACCGCTCGAACCAGGTGCGCGTGAGGTGGCGGAGCGCCTCGGTGTCGCGGGCCACCTCGAAGAGCGTCGAATTCTCGGTGCGGCCGTGGGTGAGCTGGTCGATGAAATTGAAGACGAGCGCGGTCACCCCGTCCTGGGAGAGGTGCGCCGGCAGGCGGCGCAGGAGTCCCTCGCCGTCGGCCGCGGTAAAGACCTTCTCGTAGCGGACCGGCACGGCGCGGCCGGTGAGTTGCTGCAAGTGCTCTTCGAGCAGCTCGGCCTCGTGGGCGTTGAGTCCCGCTTCCTCCTCGGTCTTCCACCACTCCGGGTGCCGCAACGCCAGCTCGTTCGGGAACAGGCCGCTGAAGATGGCGTTCCGGGAATACGGCGTGGCCGTGGGAAGGATCGAAAAATAGTGCGCCGTCTCAATATCGAATCGCGTGGCCACCAGCGGCCGGATCATGGCCCACTGGTCGAGTCGAAGGCAGTCCACCACCACGAGCAGCGCCTTGCCGTGCGCGTCCAGGATGGGCCGCACAAACTCTGCGATGATATCCACGGACAGGGCGGGACGATCTTCCTCGGAGCCGTCGAGCCAGGCGCCGTAGTGCTTGCCGAGGAACTTCGCGAAATCGGCTCGGAGCGAGTCCTGCAGCGTCCGGAGGGCGTCCTGCAATCCTGGTTCGTCGGCCCGGCCGAGCTTGACCTCCCACTCGGCGAGTTCGACGATCAGCTCGATCCACTCCCGCCACGCCATCCCCTCGCCCCGCCGGGTGTCGAGTTCCCGGAACCGCGTGGCAAAATCGCGGGAGAGTCGCTGCTGACGAATCCGGTCGCCCTCGAGCAGGCGGGTGACGACCGAGAGGATCTGGCGCGGGTTGACGGGCTTGATGAGATAGTCGCTGATTTCGGCGCCGATGGCGTCCTTGAGCGTGTCCTGCTCCTCGCTCTTGGTCACCATCACCACTGGCATCGATTGATCGATCGCGCGGATGGCCTGAAAGATCTCCAGCCCGCGGCGGCCCGGCATCTGTTCGTCGAGGAGCACCACGCCGTAGGGCTGGCGCTGGAGCATGACGAGGGCGTCGTCGCCGTGTGGCGACTTGTCAACCGTAAACCCATGTTCTTCGAGGAAGAGGATATGGGACGTGAGGCTTTCGACCTCGTCGTCCACCCACAGGATGCTCTTCGGGCGCGGCATACCACAAACCTAACGGCCTCTCGCGGCGCGGCACAACGCGCTGGCGGCCTCCGGCGGCGGGGCCTACATTCCCGCCGTGCCCCAAACCTCTCCCGACAGCGCGCCGCGCGTCCTTCTGGTGCGCTTCAGTTCCATCGGCGACATTCTCCTGACGACGCCGTTGATCCGCGCCCTGCGAGCGCGCCACCCCGGCGCCCGGATCGACGCGCTCACCAAGGAGCGCTTCGCGCCCCTGCTCGCCGACAACCCCCATCTGGACGCGGTGCTGGCTCCCGCCGAGGGGGAATCGCTGACCGCCCTCGCCGCGCGCCTTCGCCCGGCGCGGTACACCCACCATCTCGACCTGCATGGGAGCCTCCGGAGCCGGCAGCTCCGGGTCCTGCTCCCCGGAAGATGGCGCGGCTACGACAAGCACCGTCTGGCCCGGGGCTTCCTCGTCCTGACGCGCCGAAACTACTACCCAGCCGGCACCCCCCCGGTCCCCGAGCGGTATTTCGAGGCGGCCGAAGGGCTCGACGTCCGCCCCGATGGCGGGCCGCCCGAGTTCGGGCTCGGTGCAGCGGCATTCGCGGAGGCAGACGCCTTCCTGGCCCAGCGGGAGACGGCGCCGGGGAGAGCGCTCATCGCCCTTGCCCCGGGAGCGGCCCACATGACCAAGCGGTGGCCGCTGGAACACTGGAAGGCACTGGCGCGGGAACTGGGAGCGGCGGGGAAGCGAGTGGTCGTCGTGGGAGGCCCTGAGGACGTTGCCGCCGCGGAGGAGGTTGCCCGGGCCTCGCCTGCTGCCGTCGTGGCCGCGGGGAAATTCGGGCTCCAGGGCACCGGCGCACTGCTGGCCCGGGCCTCCGCCCTCGTCTCCGGCGATACCGGGGTGATGCACATGGCCACGGGGGTCGGCACCCCCGTGGTGGCGCTCTTCGGTCCGACGGTGGAGGCCTTCGGCTTCTTTCCCTACCGGGCCCACGCCACCGTCGTCCAGCGCGAGCTCCCCTGCCGACCCTGCAGCCGGATGGGCGGACCGGCCTGTCCACTCGGCCACCACGCCTGCCTCCGCGAGATCGGCCCCGAAGCGGTCGCCGCAGCACTCGCCACCCTGGAGGCGAAATGACCGACGAGGGGGCCCTGGCCCGCCCCTGGGAGCCTGCGGCCGTGGCGCTTGCCGACCTTCTGTCGAGAACGGCCCGCGGGTCGAAGCGAGATGGGGTCTTCGCGCTGTGGCTGACAGTACGGGTGGCGCTCGACTTCAGCCTCACCCCTCCGCTGCCCGACCGAGCACGCCGGCGCAGGACTGGCGCCCTCGAACGGCGGCTCGCCAGCCTGACCGTCCCCGCCCCGCTCCGGCGCGCCCTGACGGCCGCCCTGGCCCAACTGCAGGCGGGCGACGCTCCCGCCGCCGCGCTCGCCCTGACCCAACTCGTGGCCCCCGCCCGCGACACGCTCGGAGCCGAGGCGGGTGACGCGATTGCGCTGGCAGCCCGGGTAGCGCGAAGTTCCGTTCCATGAAGGCCATCATCACCGCGGCGGGGCAGAGCAGCCGTCTCTGGGAAACCACCGGTCGGGAGCCGAAGACGCTCCTCTCATTCGGCGAAAGCTCGATCCTTTCCACCATTCTCGGCAATTTTGCGCAGGTGGGCATTCGTGAGTTCGTGATTGTGACGGGCTACCGGGGCGACCTCATCCGGGAACACCTCCGCGAGAACGAGAATTTCGGGATGACGGTCGATCTCCTCGAGAACCCGGAGTGGCACCGTGGCAACGGCCTCTCGGTGCTGCAGGCGCTGGCCCATCTGGCACCCGAGGAACCGGTCATCCTCTCGATGGCCGACCATGTGGTGAGCCCCGCCGCCCTCGCCGCGGTGCAGCTCGGACAGCCACAGATGAACGTCCTGCTCGTGGATCCCCGCATCGATGAGTGTTTCGATCTGCCGGACGCGACCAAGGTCCGGCGCGAAGGGGATCGAATCGCCGACATCGGGAAGGACCTCAGCGACTATGATGTCCTCGACTGCGGCGTGTTCCGGCTGAATCAGCAGTTCCGGTCGGCGCTCGAGACCGCGGTGTCCCAGGGTCGCGAAGGCATTTCCGACGGGGTGCGAGAGCTGGTGCAGGGCCCTGGCTTCGGGACCGTGCTGCTGCCCGCCGGCGCCGCCTGGCTCGACATCGACACCCCCGAGAGCTACCAGCACGCCCTGACGCGGCGCGCGACCTTCGCCTGAGGAGCAGCGCCCCATGGCCAGGATCCGCCTGCTGTTCAAGATCGGCTTCGTCTACCATAAGGCGGCGTTCGATCCCGTCATCGAGCAGTTCCTG
>SPDF01000314.1 GCA_004525055.1 Gemmatimonadales bacterium
CGGCAGCAAACCAGTACATCGTGCAGACTGCCCCGTGGGCTCTGGCCAAGGGGGGCAAGGACGAGGAGCTGGACGCCGCGCTGGCCTCGCTGGCCCGGTGCCTGTACCGAATGGCGGTGCTGGTCAGCCCATTGATGCCCGCGAAGGCAGAAGAACTCTGGTCGGTTCTGGGGCAGGATGGTTCGGCGGCTACCGCCGACTGGGCCTCCCTGGCGTCCCCGCCGGTCACCGGAACCTCCACTCGCAAGCCCGACGGGCTTTTCCCCCGCCCAGAACCAACCGCAAGTAGTTGATCCACAATGCCTTAGGCTGACAACACTGCGCCTTGACTTCCCCTGTACCGGGGGCCATTTTCCATGCTTGTGAATTGGAAGCTCCCAGAGGGGCGTCCGGGGTGGGTGAGGCTGACGGGCGGCCCGTGGATTGCATTATCGCCGCCCCACACGAGCATACTGTGCAAAGGTTGGTGGAATGGCAGATCGCCGCTGGACGTTCATGGTGGTACCAGAGGGAACAGGCGCGTCCCGGGCCATCCAGGTCTCGCAATCGGTCCTGAAGCTGGGGGCGGTTGGGCTGGGCCTGTTTGTCTTGCTCGCCTTGGTCCTCGGCTACGCGACCGTGAGCCGCAGCGTCGATCTCTCCCACGCCGCCCGTCTCGAGCGTGAGAACCAGCAGCTGGCCGCCACCCTGGGCCAGCTGAATGCGCAGATCTCCTCCCTCTCCGACACCCTGGGCCAGATCACCCGTCGCGACGCCCGCATCCGGCTGCTCGCCAATCTCGAGCCGACCGATCCGCAGGTCCTGCAGGCGGGCATCGGTGGCCCGGCTCCCGAACGCCCGGCCAATGGCGCCCCACGCAGCGAGCTCACGCGTCAGGCCACGGAAGTCTCCGTCGACCTGAACGCCCTGATCCGGCGCGCCAACCTGCTGGCATTCTCATTCGATGAAGCGGCCGACAGCTTGGCGTCCCATCGGGACCGCCTGGCCGCCCTGCCGTCTATTCTGCCTACGCAGGGATGGTTGACCAGCGCCTTCAGCTCGATGCGCGACCACCCGGTGCTGCACGTGGCCCGGGCGCACGAAGGGATCGACGTCGTGGCTCCCATGGGCGCCCCGATCGAAGCCCCCGCTGCCGGGAAGGTGGTCAAGGCGGGATGGGAAACCGGCTACGGCTACTATGTCTCGATCGATCACGGCTACGGCATCACCACCCGCTTCGCCCATGCCTCCAAGCTGCTGGTCCGCCGCGGCGACAAGGTCGAGCGCGGTCAGCGCATCGCCCTCGTCGGCAACACCGGCCTGGCGACTGGCCCGCACCTCCACTACGAGGTGCATGTCCGTGGCCGCGCGGTGAATCCGCTGAACTACGTCTTGCCGGCGGGAGTTGTGACGGACTAAAGCGGGGAAGCGGGACCGAAGATATGAACGGTGGATTCCCTGGGGAACCCACCGTTTTGCATTTCGGCCGCCACCCCCGGGAAAGACGGGGTCCATGCCGCGCCTTCCCCGCTTCCCCGCTCTACGCCCTCAAAACTGCACCTTCGGTGCATCCGCTGCCGCTGCATTTGTCAGCTCGAAGTACTCCTTCGGTGCCGATGCGCCGAAGATCTTGGCGGTCAGGTTGTACGGAAAGGTCCTGACGTAGGTGTTGTACTGGCGGGCAGCCTGGTTGTAGTCCTGCCGCGCGACGGAGATCCGATTCTCCGTTCCCTCAAGCTGGTCCTGCAGTTGCCGGAAGTTCTCGTTGGACTTCAAATCCGGATAGTTCTCTACGATGGCCAGAAGCCGTCCGAGCGGGGCATTCATCGCCTGGTTCGCGTCGGCCATCTCCTGCAGGTTGCCACCCTGCACAGCTCCCGAAAGCCTGGAGCGGGCGTCCGCCACCTCGGTGAAGATGGTGGTCTCCTGCTTCGCGAACCCCTTGACCGTCTCGACCAGATTCGGGATAAGATCGGCTCGGCGCTGCAATTGGACCTTGATCTGGCTCTCAGCAGAATTCACCTGCTCGTCGAGCGCCTGGATGCGGTTGTAGCCGCAGCCGGCCACCAGGGGAAGCAGCGCGAGAGCGGGCGCGAGGCGCAAGACACGGCGGATCATGGACGGTCTCCAAGAGTCAGATGGTCGACGTAACGGACCGTGGATTCCACGGCCGCGATGTACCCGGCAAAGCAATCGGGAGTGCAGCTCCACTCCCCGTCGCCGAGATGGGCCAAAATCTCGACGAGATGAGACGGCTGAAATCCGGCGACGAGGCCGGCGGTGGCGGCGACATCGGGGCGACCTGGCGGCAGCTGCGCCCCCGCCAGGACCAGCACGCCGCGCAGCAGAACCAGAAACGAGGTTGCCGTGCTGCGCGCGAGGCCGGCCAGCGCGCCGGGGTCCGCCGCAAGGGCCACATACCCCTGGCGCAGCCGAAGGAGGCGTCCGCGGAGGTCGCGTTCGAGGGCGGCGCGGAGATCCTCCGGGCGCACCGTCACCTCGACGAGAGGATCGGCACCCCGCAGGACGCGGTACGCGCTCCGGATGTCGGTGATCTCCACCGGGAAGACGTCGGCCGCACGCCGCCATTCAGGACGCGACAGGAGGAGCGGTGGCGGCTGGTCAGACTTGGCCCAGAACGCGAACGGCGTCGTGAGCGCCCCGAGCACGTCCGGCGTCGCGGACTCGAGCACCAGCAGCAGGTTCACGTCCGACCAGCCCTCGAGGTACTCGCCGCGCGCCACGGATCCGTGCAGGACCGCGCTGTATCCGCGGCCGAGCAGGCGGTCGCACTCGCGGAGAAAGGGCTCGACCAGCGTCGCAGTGACATCGGTCATCTAGAACCTCCCC
>SPDF01000166.1 GCA_004525055.1 Gemmatimonadales bacterium
GAGGTGGACCTGGGGGAGGGCTACCGAGCCCGCGTCACGGACACCGTCGGTTTCATTCGCAAGCTGCCGCACCATTTGGTGGCCAGCTTTCGCGCCACACTGGAAGAGGCTCGCTCCGCCGATGTGCTTCTCCATGTGGTCGATGCCAGTCACGCCGGGTGGGAAGAGCAGATGGATGTCGTTGAGCAGGTGCTGGCGGAACTTGGGCTGCAGGACCGGCCGGTGCTTCCGGTCTTCAACAAGGTCGACCGGCTGGATGACCCCATCGAGTTCGGGCGGCGGGTGTCGGCCATCTACCCGGGCGCGGTGCTGACGACCACGATGCTGACCGACGGCCTGAACAGCCTGCGGAACGCGCTGCGGGAGCGCGAGCAGGCGCTTCGGCCCCCCGTCTGGCTCCGCCTGCCGCTCACCGCCGGCGCCCAAATGGCCGCCCTCTACAGGCTTGGTGAGGTGATGGAGCGCCGCGACTCCGAGGCTGGATTCGAGCTACGTGTACGCTTGCCTCCGGCGGAGGTCGACCGGCTGCGCCACGACGGGGTGGAAATCATCGACGCACGCGTAGCGGACGCGCCCCCCGTGGGCTAAGATACGGTCACCTCCAACGAACCGGCGATCATGCCTCCTTCGCGCGACCCCATCACCAACCGGAAGATTCGCTTTGCCCTTGTCGGCTGCGGCCGCATCGCGGGCAAGCATGTCGAGGCCATCGCCAAGCACGCGGATCACACCGAGCTTGTGGCCGTCTGCGATACGGATCCGGCAGCGCTGGAGCGAGCGGTCGCCACCACCGGCGCCGCGGGGTTCCGGTCGCTGACCGAATTGCTCGCTGGGTCGAGCGCCGACGTCATCATCCTCGCGACCCCGAGCGGGTTGCACGCTTCCCAGACGATCGAGGCGGCGGAAGCGGGTCGCCACGTCGTCACCGAAAAGCCGATGGCCACCCGGTGGTCCGACGGTCAGGAGATGGTCCAGGCGTGCGATCAGGCGGGGGTTCAGCTCTTTGTGGTCAAGCAGAACCGCCGGAACGCCACGATCCAGCTGCTCAAGCGGGCCGTGGAGAAACAGCGATTCGGGCGGATTTACATGGTCAACGTCAATGTCTTCTGGAATCGTCCCCAGGAGTATTACGACAGTTCGCGGTGGCGCGGGACCTGGGAGTTTGATGGTGGCGCGTTCATGAACCAGGCCAGCCACTACGTCGATCTGCTCGACTGGCTGGTGGGGCCGGTGGAGTGCGTGCATGCCTTCACTGCCACGCTCGCGCGGCGGATCGAGGTGGAAGACACCGGTGTGGCTAACATCCGGTGGCGTTCCGGTGCGCTCGGGTCCATCAATGTGACGATGCTGACCTATCCCAAGAATCTTGAGGGGTCGATCACGATCATCGGAGAGCACGGGACCGCTCGTGTGGGTGGCGTGGCGGTCAATGCGATTGAGCACTGGGAATTTGCGGACAGCGATCCAGATGACGCGCGGGCCGCGGATGCCAGCTATCAGACGACGTCGGTGTACGGCTTCGGCCATCCCGCATACTACGAGAACGTCCTCGCGACGCTGCGGGGCACCGCGGTGGCGGACACCGACGGTCGCGAAGGGCTACGCTCGCTCGAATTGTTGATTGGATTGTACCTGTCGGCGCGGGACGGACAACCGGTGCACCTGCCGCTGGAATATTAAGGTCGGCGGCTGAAACCGCCGCTCGGCCGCGGCTCGGCGGCCGTCTGTCATGGCGAGGAGGCCCCGAGAGGGGCGGACGAAGCAATCTCCCGGCCGGCTTCACAGATCGAGATTGCTTCGGTCACTGCGTGGCCTCGCAAGGACAGAAGTCTCCGGCCTACCCGCGCGGCTGTTTCCGCACCGTCTCCCAGAACGCCAGCGTCTTCCGGGCGATGGCATCGTCTACATACTCCGCAATCACCCGGCGGCGGCCTTCCGCCGCGAGCCTCCCCCGGAGCGCCGCGTCCTCCAGGAGCCGCGTCAGCGCATCGGTGAGTCCCTCCGGCTGTCCCTCAGGGAAGATCAATCCTGCCTTGCCGACCGACTCCGGCAGCGCCCCTGAGTCGCTGACGACCACCACCACACCATGGCTCATCGCCTCGAGGACCTGGCTGGGGTAGGTCTCGACCCAGCCGGGGCTGGTGCGGGACGGGGCCACGAGACAGTCGATGCGGGGCCAGACGTTCACCAACTCGCTCCGCGCGATGCCGCCGAGCCAGGTCACCCGCGATGCGATACCGATCTGTTCCGCGAGGGCCTCGAGTCGCTCCTGATCTGGCCCGGTGCCTGCGACGGTCAGGGTCCATTTTCCATAGAGCTTGATGCAGGCCCGAAACAGCACGTCGAGCCCCTTTTCGGGTACCAGTCGCCCCACAAAGCCGATGGCCAGCGGAGCGTGCGGCTCGACGGACAAGGCGGGGGGAACCGGGAGCCCGAGTCGCGGGATGGAGGTGCCGGGAAGGGTCGGGTGCTCGGCGCGCACCAATCCGGTCGCGATGGAGTTGGCCCCAAGCACGGCCGTCGCGCGGTTGAGCGTGCGTCGGCGGCGCAATCGGGCCATGAACGGGTAGGCCTCCGTGAGGCTCATGGCCGTGAATGCCACGGCGGGAATCTTGAGCTGACGCGCGAGTCGCATGGCCGCGTCGGCAACTGGGGTCGGAGGCTCCTCCTCCACCTGCAAAATGTCGGGGCGGAAATCCGTGAGGAGGCGTCGAAGCGCGCCGGTGCGCCAGGTTGCCGGGCTCCCGTCCGCCTGCCTGCCGCGAGTGGGAATGGGAACGACTCGGACACCGTTGTCTTCGGAGAAGGGGGTCTCGATCGGCGCACCCCCACCGGGCGGCGTCCACCGGGCGGGGACAGCCACCGCCACGGCGGCACCTTGTCCGACGAGTGCGCGGAGCTTCCCCCGGGAGGCGGGATCAACATAGAGATGGGAGACGATGACGGCGCGCACGGATGGAAAGATGGTTGTGACCCCGGTCACATCCAAGTCCGGGGGATTCTCGTCCCGAGCAGATGTATATTAGGGCATGCGCATTCTTCACCTCTCCCGCTACTATTGGCCCCGTTCAGGGGGCCGCGAACGGGTCGTGCAGGATCTGGCCGAGGGCGCAGCAGAGTTGGGGCACGAGGTCGAAGTCGTGGCAGTCCAGAGTTCGACGCGTGGGGAGCGGCGGGGCCGGCATCAGTCAGAGGTCACGCGCGTCTTCTCGTTTGGGACGCTCGGCTCGCAGGACTTTGCGCCGGGGTATCTCGCGGCGGCGTGGCACCGGGCGGACATCATTCACGTCCATCATCCGCACACGCTCGCTGACGTGGCGGTCTTCCTGCGTGCACGGCGGACGCCCTTGGTCGTCACCCAACACGCCGATCAAAGTCGCACACCCCAGCGGCTGGCATCCCGAATCACGCTGAAGCGTGCCAAGGGGATCGTCGTCCCGAGCCGGGCGCATATCGCGCTCTGTCGGGAGCTCGAGGGGCTGGAGTCGAAGGTGGAAGTGATTCCCTTCGGCATCGACGAGTCGCGGTGGGCCGAGGTGCCGCCGGCACCGGAGACGGGCCCGATCAGGGCGCTATTCATCGGCCGCCTGGCTCGGTACAAAGGGGTGGACATCCTCCTTCGCGCGCTGGAGCGTTTGCCCGAGCTCCATTTGGATATTGTGGGAACGGGTCCGGAGGCTCCGCGGTTACGCACCCTGGCTCAGGCGCTGGCGGTGACCGATCGGGTCCGGTGGTACGGAGAGTATCCGGACGAGGACATCCCGCGCCGCATGGCGGAGGCCCATTTCCTGGTACTGCCGTCGGTTACCTCGGAGGAGATGTTCGGCCTGGTCGCGGTCGAGGCGATGGCGGCGGGACGGCCGGTCATCACGACCGACTTGCCCAGCGGCGTGAGGGAGGTTAATTCTCACGGCCATACGGGGTTGGTGGTTCCCCTGCGGGATCCGGAAGGGCTGGCACAGGCGATGGCCAAGTTGGCCGCCGACCCGGTGTTGCGGGCCCAGATGGGGATTGCGGGCCGCGCCGAAGTAGCGGCGCGATTCACCCGCAGGCAGATGGCAGAGGCACATATCGCGCTCTACGAGCGCATTCTGGCGGCCCGGCGTTAGCCGGATTCCGGTTCTTCACCCTTCGGAGGCTTCACAGATGTCCGTTACTCGTACTGCCGCTGTCGTTGCGGCCCTCGCCGGCTTAGCGTTCTTCGCGACGCCCGCCCAGGCTCAGTATTCGGAGGGCTCGGCCTGGATCACGCCGTTCGCGGGTGGGTACTTCGGTGGCTCGCTGACCCCGGCGTCCAACGTCTACGGCGTCACCAAGCTCGACGTCGGCTCCTCGTTTACGTTCGGCGCCCGGCTCGGCTACAAGTTCAATCAGTCCATCGGACTGGTGTTCGAGTACGCGCACGCCGATCCGACCATGACGATCAAGTGCGGGACGCTGGGTGCTGACTCGATTTGTAATCAGAGTCTCGATGTGAGCTCCAACATCTACGAAGGCACCTTCAACTTCTACTTCGGCAGCACGCCGCAGATGCAGGGCTACATTGCCATCGGTGGCGGCGCGACCAACATGGGCGCGAGTGCCACCATCGCTGGTTCAACGGTGAAGGGCAGCTCGACCCAGTTCAGCACCGTGTTCGGCCTCGGCGGCACCAAGATGTTCAACGAGAAGGTCGGCATGACGCTCGACGGCCGGTATCGTTGGGTCAATGTAAATGGCCAGGATTCCTATTACTGCTACTACTATTGCTATGTCTACGACACGTCCTGGTACGGCAGCGGCGAAATCACCCTCGGCGTCAAGTACCAGTTCAAGTAGCCCTGGAACAACGGGCCCTTAGCTCAGGTGGTTAGAGCAGCGGACTCATAACCCGTAGGTCCCTGGTTCGAATCCAGGAGGGCCCACCACTAAGGCGAGGACCGAGTAA
>SPDF01000112.1 GCA_004525055.1 Gemmatimonadales bacterium
CAGAACATGGCCACATTCAGCCGTGCCATGACAGCCTGTCTGACCGGGAAGGGCTATTCGGTGAATTGAACGAGCACTGGCTCCCCGGAGTCGTGCAGTCGAGGGGGGCGCCGTCTGGCGCCCCCTTCGCATTGTCCATAGTTTTGGAGATGCCTTTCCCGCCCGCTCCCCAATGAGCGACACCCTCACCCGCCTCACCGCCGCCCTCGCCGACAAGTACCGCATCGAGCGGGAAATCGGCGCGGGCGGCATGGCCACGGTCTACCTCGCCGAGGACCTGCGGCACGGCCGCCGCGTGGCGCTCAAGGTGTTGCGTCCTGAACTGGCCGCAACGCTCGGCAGCGAACGGTTCTTCCGCGAAATCCAGGTGGCCGCCCGGCTGCAGCACCCGCACATCCTGCCGCTCCACGATTCCGGCGAGGCGGGCGGCTTCCTCTACTTCGTCATGCCGTACGTGGACGGCGAGTCGCTCCGCGAGCGGCTCGGCCGGGTCGGCGAGCTCCCGGTGCACGAGGCGGTCAAGATCCTCGTCGAGGTGGTGGACGCGCTGGCCTACGCCCACAGTCAGGGCGTGGTGCACCGCGACATCAAGCCCGACAATGTGATGATCTCCGGCCGGCATGCGCTCGTCACCGACTTCGGCGTGGCCAAGGCGGTGAGCGAGGCCACCGGCCGCCAGCAGCTCACCACCGCCGGCGTCGCGCTCGGCACGCCGAGCTACATGGCACCGGAACAGGCCGCCGCCGATCCGAACCTCGACCACCGGGTGGACATCTACGCCGTGGGCGCCATGGCGTACGAGCTGCTGAGCGGCCGGCCGCCGTTCACCGGGATGACGCCGCAGCAGATTCTCGCCGCGCACGTGACGCAGACACCGGATCCCCTCTCCCGGCACCGGCCCACCTGCCCGCCGGCACTCGAGGCGGTCATCATGCGCTGCCTCGCCAAGCGGGCCGCCGACCGATGGCAGACCGCCGAGGAGCTGCTCAACAATCTCGAGCCGCTGGCCACGCCGAGCGGCGGGATGACGCCGACCCAGACCCGGCCGATCACCGGGTGGCAGGCGGAGACGAAGGCGCGGCGGTGGATGCCGGCGCTGATCGGCGTGGGCATGCTCGCGATCATCGGGCTCGGCTGGGCGGCGTTCCGCGGACGCGGCGCGCCGCCGCCCGCGGCCCTCGAGCGGGTCCAGCTCACCTTCACCGGCAACGCGGCCAATCCGGGCATCTCGGACGATGGCACACGGATCGCCTACACGACGCGCCAGTGTGACAGCGCCGGGGTCTGCACCCTCGACGTCGTCATCCAGGATGTGGGCGGCGCCGGCTCGGCCACCGTGCTGCGCGGCGTGCTGGCGGTCTGGGATATCCAGTGGACGGCCGACGGACGCTATCTGGTGCTGGGCGCGTCCACCGGCACCGGTTGGGGAGCGTACAGCGTTCCCACCCTCGGGGGCGAACCGCGGTACCTCGGCTGTTGTGACGCGTCCATCGTCGGCGCCAGTGATACCGCGCTGGTGGCGTATCCCGCCGCGGTGGGTGACAGCGTCGGATGGATCCGGTGGGTCACGATCGCCGACGGCGTCGCTCGCGACAGCCTGGCGGTTCACCAAGGCGGCGGTATTGACAATGCTGGCGGTGGCCTGAGAGCCGAGAGCTTCCCGGACAGTCGGCGGCTGTTGATCCAGACGAGTCGCAACCGGGTCGATGTCGCCAGAATCACGACGCGCGCCGGCGAGACGCTCGACTCGATGGTTTTCGACGGTCCGCAGCTTCCTTTCGATGTCGATGTCGCCGCCGACGGCCGCTCGCTGATCGTCACCATGCGTCGTCCATATTCCCCGGACCAGCTTGACATGTTGCGTTATCGAGTGAGCGGCAATGGGCGCATCGCCATCCATCCGGATACGATCGTGCGACAGCTATCGATCAGCGATGGAGGCGACGTCAATCGGCACGGGGTCCTGGTGTACGGATTCGGGCCCACCGAGTATTCGGTCTGGGCCCTCCGCCGCGACAAATCCACCAGCATGCAATTCGCGCAGCGACGACTGACCGCCTCCACCGGGCTCATCACCGGCAGTCTCTCCCCGGACGGGGGCCAGGTCCTGCTCGGGCGGCCCGCCGCGACCGGCGACTCCAGGCGACAGTTCTCCGTGATGCCGTTTGACAGCGGGCCGGAGACCTCACTCGGGCCTCCGACAGACTGGTTCGATTGGGACTGGAGCCAGGATGGAAGAAGCCTCATGGTCGCCAGCCCGCGCGGAACCGACAGCGTGGCGATCGGGCGGGTCGACGTACCGTCAGGGCGTCTCGGGGCGCTTGGCGTCGTGCCAAGAAGCCAGTTCATCGGTCTGGAAACGGTGCGTGGCGGCGGAGCGATCATTCGTGCCACGGCACGCAGCTTTCGTCGGTTCGGCCTTCCGGGCCTCCCCGACAGCACCTTCCTCCTGCCCGATACGGTGGGGACGCTTGTCTGGCTCGACCCCGCGCCGGACGGCGGATCGTTCGTGTCGGTCGGTTGGGACCAGGAAGGGAATTATGTGCTGGTCCACCGCATCTCGATTGTGGACGGGACTGCCACGCGATTGGCGACACTCGGCGGAGAGGGACACCAGCCGCCGAAGTGGCTCGATGATGGCTCCATCATCGTGCCGATCCTGGAAACGGAATGGAACCTCGCCTGGTATCGGATTCCACCTGGCGGCGGCGACCCGGTGCGGATGGGATCGCCCCCCCGCTACCCGGGGCTGTATCGCTGGTCCGGCGATGGGCTTCGCGTGATGGCACGGACGGAGGAGCGACGCTCGGATATCTACCTGATACCGAACTATGGCGAGGCGATGAAGCAGTAGCAGTCAGCAACTCGTTACCCTGCAGCGGCTTGCCTCGTCCTGGTCGTCGCAGATCCGGCGCCGGGGCGGCCCCGGCGGTATATTTCGGATTGGCTCACCCCCGGGCCTCATGAGGGAATTTTATGACCGAACTGCCGCCATCGACCGCCCCTGTGGCCGAGACGACTGAGAAGTCTATTGACTGGAATGCCATGCTCGCCCCCTACCGCCAACCGGTGACGTGGAAGAGCGGGTTCCAGCTGGCCTCGACCGCCTTCCTGCTGGCCCTCTTCTGGCTCGCCGCCGTCTGGAGCCTGAGCGTCGGCTACTGGCTCACCCTGCTCATCGCGGTCCCCGCCGCCATGATGGTCGTCCGGTTATTCATGCTGCAGCACGACTGCGGACACGGCGCCTTCTTCCGGTCCCAGAAGATGAACAACCTGGTCGGCGGCGTGCTCGGCGTCTTCACCCTGGTGCCCTACGCCTACTGGCGCCGCACGCACGCCATACACCACGCCACCAGCGGCAACCTCGACGTCCGCGGCCTGGGCGACATCGACACCCTGACCGTCCGTGAATACCTCAGCCGGTCGACGTTCAAGCGGGTCCTGTATCGGATGTATCGTCACCCGGTCGTGCTCCTCCTCGTCGGCCCCACCTGGCAGTTCGTCCTGAAGCACCGGCTCCCGCTCGACATGCCGAAGGGCTGGACGCGCGAAAAGGTCGGCGTGCAGCTGACCAACCTGGGGCTGGCCGGCCTCATTGCATTGATGTGGTGGACACTGGGGCTGAAGCAGTTCCTGATGGTGCAGCTGCCGATCACGCTGATCGCCGGCTCCATCGGCGTGTACCTCTTCTATGTGCAGCACCAGTACGAGGACACCTACTGGAGATACCGGGAGGCGTGGAACTACTTCGCGGCCGGGCTGGAGGGGGCGTCCCACCTGACGATGCCGAGGTTCCTGCAGTGGTGCACCGCCAGCATCGGCCTGCATCACATCCATCACATCGCCAGCCGGATCCCCAACTACCAGCTGCAGCGCGCCTACGACAACAACCCGGAGCTGCAGCAGGTCACCAAGCTCTCCCTCTGGCAGAGCGTCACGACGCTCCGGCTCACCCTCTGGGACGAGGACACCAACCAGCTCGTCGGCTTCCGGGAGCTCCGCGCCATCCGCGACCGGATCGCGGCGGAACTCGACGCCGGCGCGGCGATCATGGCCACCAAGCCAGAGGTCGTGCCCGTCTCATGGCGGTAGGTGTGCCGGGCGCCGTGCGCACCGCGCTGCTTGCCGCGCTCTTCCTCCTGGCCTCGCACCCCGTGGCGGCGCAGGAATTGAAGTACGAGGTCTCCTTCCCCAACGCGGTGCATCACGAGGCGCAGATCACCCTCAGCGCCTCCGGTCTGCCACGGCGTACGATGCAATTCCAGATGAGCCGTTCCTCTCCGGGACGATACGCCACCCATGAGTTTGCCAAGAACATCTATTCCGTGAGCGCCACCGACGGCGCCGGCAATCCGCTGGCCGTGACACGTACCGACCCCTCCACCTGGGCAGTGTCGGGTCACACCGGAACGATACAGTTCACCTATACCCTCTACGCCGACCGGGCCGACGGCACTTACTCGCAGGTAGACGACACCCACGGCCACCTGAACATGCCTGCCAGCTTCATCTGGATCCGTGGGCTGGAGTCGTGGCCGATGGCGCTCTCGTTCCGGGTGCCGCCCGATTCCCGCTGGAAGGTGGCCACCCAGCTCTACCCGACCGACAACGCCTATCGCTACACCGCGCCCAACCTCCAGTACTTCATGGACAGTCCGGTGGAGCTCAGCAATTTCGCCGTGCGCGAGTGGCGGGTGACGTCGCTGTCCGGGAGCTATCCGATACGCCTGATGCTGCACCACCAGGGCACCGACGCCGAACTCGATGCCTACGTGGGCATGCTGCAGCAGGTGGTCGAACAGCAGATCGCGGTCTTCGGGACGACGCCGCAGTATGACGTGCGCAGCTACTCGTTCATTGCCGATTACCTCCCCTGGGCCTCGGGCGACGGGATGGAGCACCGCAACTCCACCATCATCACGTCCTCCCTCCCTCTGCAGGGCAACGAGACGCGGCTGCTCCGCACGGCGTCGCACGAGTTCTTCCATGCATGGAACGTCGAGCGGATCCGCCCCAAGTCGCTGGACCCGTTCGACTTCACCCGGGCCAACATGTCGGGGGAGCTGTGGTTTGCGGAGGGGTTCACCAGCTACTACGGCCCGCTCTTCGTTCGTCGCGCCGGCATCACGTCGCTCACGGAATACGCGCACGGCCTGTCCGGCAGCATCAACGCCGTCATCAGCGACCCCGGCCGGCAGTTCGCGAGTCCGGTCGGGATGAGCGAGCAGGCGCCGTTCGTGGACGCCGCGACGTCCATCGACCCGACCAACGAAGACAACACCTTCATTTCCTACTACACCTGGGGTTCGGTGGTTGGGTTGGCGCTCGACCTGTCGCTGCGGAAGGAACTCGGGAAGCCGCTCGACGGCTACATGCGGATGATGTGGACCAAGTACGGCCAGTCCGAGGTGCCCTACACCATGCAAGCCCTGCAGGAAACGCTGGTGCAGTACGCCGGCAACCAGGAATTTGCCGACCAGTTCTTTGCGAAGTACATCACGGGGCGCGAGGTGCCGGACATGGCTCCCCTGCTGGCGCAGGCCGGCCTCCTTCTCCGTCCCCGTAACCCGGACCGGGCCTGGTTCGGGCCAGTCCGACTCGACATCGACTCGGCGGGTGGACACATCGAGGCGCCGACGCTGATCGGGTCACCGTTCTATGTGGCGGGGCTCGACCGCGGGGACGTGATCCTGACGCTCGACGGTCAGCGCCTGACGTCGGACAGCGTCTTCCAGGCCATCAAGGCGGCGCACAACCCGGGCGACGTCGTCCCCGTCAGCTACCGTGGCCGCGGCCGGCAGAGCATGGCCCACGTGGCGATGCCTGCCGATTCACGCCTCGAAGTGGTCACCTACGAAGAGGCGGGGATGCCGGTGACCGAAGTAATCCACAAGTTTCGACAGAGCTGGTTCTCGGCAGTGAAGTAGCCTGGCATTCTCACCCAAGATTGCTTCGGCCACTCCGTGGCCTCGCAATGAGAAAAGTTATCTGCGCCGCTGCGCCGC
>SPDF01000119.1 GCA_004525055.1 Gemmatimonadales bacterium
GATGATGACGATCCGGGCGATCGCGACGCGGCTCACAGCGGATAGAGATCCCGGCCCGGATAGTGGGCCACCTCGCCAAGTTCCTCGTTGATGCGGAGCAGCTGGTTGTACTTGGCCACGCGGTCGGTCCGGCTCGCGCTGCCCGTCTTGATCTGGGCGGCCCCCGTCGCCACGGCCAGGTCGGCGATGAACGTATCCTCGGTTTCCCCCGACCGGTGGCTGATGACCACGCCGTAGGAGCTCCCCTTGGCCAGCTCGATGCACTGCAGGGTCTCGGTCAGGGTGCCGATCTGGTTGACCTTGATCAGGATGGCGTTGGCCGTCCCGGCCTCGATGCCGCGCGCCAATCGGTCCACATTCGTGCAGAAAATGTCGTCACCCACCAGCTGGACCCGCTCGTGCAGCTTCTCCGTCATGAGCGCCCAGCCGTCCCAGTCATCTTCCGCCAGGCCATCCTCGATGGAGACGATCGGGTACCGATCGACCCACTGGGTATAGAGATCCACCAGCTCCTCGGCGGTGCGCGCGCTGCCGTCGCCCTTCTTGAAGACGTACTTCCCGCCCTTGTATAGCTCCGAGGCCGCCACATCGAGGGCGATTGCCACATCCTTGCCCGGCTGGTATCCCGCCGACTCGATGGCCTGCATCACCACGTCGAGCGCGGCCTCATTGCTCGGCAGCATCGGCGCAAAACCGCCCTCGTCGCCGACCGCGGTGGACAGCTTCATTCCGGTAAGGACCTTCTTCAGCGCGTGAAATACCTCGACCCCGATCCGGAGTCCTTCCGGAAAGGTGTCGGCCCCGATCGGCACGATCATGAATTCCTGGGCGTCCACGTTGTTGCTGGCGTGCGCGCCACCATTGAGGATGTTCATCATCGGCACCGGCATCACGTGCGCCATCGGCCCGCCGAGGTAGCGATAGAGCGGCAGCCCGACGTCCTCCGCAGCAGCCCGCGCAACGGCCAGTGACACTGAGAGGATCGCATTGGCCCCGAGCTTGCTCTTGTTCGGCGTGCCGTCGAGGTCCATCATCTCGCTGTCGATGAGAATCTGGTCCTCCGCGGCCATCCCCTCGAGCCTCGGACCGATCAACTCGTTCACATTGCGCACCGCCTCGGAGACACCCTTCCCCGCGAAGCGCTTCGCGTCGCCGTCGCGGAGCTCCGCCGCCTCGTGCTCTCCCGTGGACGCCCCGCTCGGTACCGCGGCCCGCCCGCTGGCGCCGCTGGAAAGGACGACGTCGGCCTCGACGGTGGGATTGCCCCGGCTATCGAGAATCTCGCGTGCATGGACTTCAATAATCGTCGACATAAGTAGACCAGTCGTTGGTGAGATGTCTCGCTTCCCCGCGACCCCGCGTCCCCGACTGCCGCGCATCAAACTACCCGTTTTCGAGTAACGGCGTCAACGCACCGCCATCGCCTCGACAGCCGCCCTTGCGGTGCCGCTCAAATCGTCGCGATCGTTGTAGGTCATGCCGCCGGTCTCGATCGGCTCACCGATGCAAACCACCACTGCTCCGGGCCGGACATTGAGGACCCCCTTGGGGGTCCGTTCAAACGCGCCACAGATGCAGAGCGGCACCACCGGCACCCCAGCACGGATCGCCAAGACGAACGGGCCCTTCTTGAAGGGCAGGAGGTGACCGTCGCGGCTTCGCGTCCCCTCCGCAAACACCAGCGCGGAGCGCCCGTTGCTGAGCATGGAGGCGGCGGCGTCATAGCTGGCGAGCGAGGACACGAGATTGGCGCGGTCGATGAAGATGTTGCCCGCGGACGCCATGGCCCGACCGAAGACTGGTACACGGGAGAGCTCCCGCTTGGCCACATATCGAAAGCTGTTGGGGATCGCGACCAGGAGCGCCCAGATGTCCACGATCGAGGTATGGTTGGCGACGAAGACGTATGACCGCCCCTGCTCGATGCGCTCCAGGCCCTCCACCGTCACCCGGACACCAGTGGCCCGGAGCAGGAGCCGCGACCAACCGATCATGATCCGGTCGTACACATTCTGCGGAGCGTAGCGGATGCCGACCCACGACGCCAGCACGGCCCAGCTCGCGTAAAACGCCGTGACGGGCAACCCAACCATGAGCAGCCAGGTGGTACGAATCCACCTCATGCGAAATGATCGTGCCCGGAGAGCGCGACCGGTACGCCGGCAAAGGTGGCCGCGACACCATTCCCGCGCCGGATGCGACCGATGCGAGTCAAAACCGTACCGGTGTCCTGCTGAAACCGGCGGGCCTCCAGATCATCGAACCGCTTGGGCAGGGCGACCAGCAGTTCGTAGTCTTCCCCGCCTCGCGCCGCGAAGGCCTGGACCGCGTCGCCGTGCGCCAGCGCGCAGGCGACGGCATCGGGATGCACCGGGATCTGTTCCAGGTCGATCTCCACGCGCACTTCCGACGCAGCGGCGAGATGCGCGGCGTCTCCACCGAGTCCATCCGAGATGTCCAGCATCGCATGCGCACCGTGGGCAGCCAGCCACCTCCCCTCGGCGATGCGTGGCGCCGGATGCGCGAATCGTTCGCGCGCCCCCGCCGCCGGGGTGCCACCGGACGCCCATGCGTCGAGGGCGGCTCGCGCCCCGCCGAGGGTGCCCGTCACCCAGAGCAGATCGCCGGGCCGCGCCTCGGAGCGACCAACCGGGCGCGCCGAGCGCCCCACCACCGTGATGTCCACCACCCAAGCCGGCGCGCGAGCGAGATCTCCACCGAGGACGCGCCCGCCGACCGCGACCGCGGCGGCCCCTACCCCACGCATCAACTCCACCAACTCGTCGGAGGACGAATCGCGCGGGGCACCCACGCTTGCCGTGAGGCCCACGGGCTCGGCCCCCGCGGCCGCGAGATCCGAAAGGGCGGCGGAGGCGGCCCGCCATCCGATTTCCTCGAGGGAGAGCCACTCACGACGAAAATGAACGCCCTCGACACTCAGGTCGGTACTCAGCACCACCTCGCCGAATCCGGGTGGCAGCACCGCGCAGTCGTTCCCCAAGCCGGTCGCGGCGGGCCCCAATGCGGCGGCAATGGCCCTGATCCGATCGAATTCCGGGCCGCCGCCGAGGGGAATGTCTGTCATGGTCGTACCTCGCGCAGGCGGAACCGCACGAGTCCCGCCGTCGTCGCCACCCACAGATAATCCACGTCGACAGCCAGATCGAGCGGGATACCGGGAAGATCTCCGCCGACAGCGAGCGGACGGACGGGCGTCCCATCCAGCCGGGTCCAGCCGACGCCAAGGTCGCCCGCCACCCAGAAACCGTCCCCCTCGACGACCAGGCGGCGCAGGGACCCGAGCACACCGGAGATCGGCGCCCCCAGGACCCAGCGGTCCTCTCCTGGCGCCTTCCAGACGAACTGATCGCTCGTCACACCGACGAGGGTGTCCGCCATCCAGGCGAAGTCGTAGATCGGGCGCGCGAATGCGGCCGTTTCCTCGACCGAAAAGGGGCGCACGAGCCCCGAGAGCTCGGGTATCGCGCCACGAGGGCCGTTGGGGGTGCCCACCCACACCGTGTCGGGGCCGATGGCCACCGCGCTTGTCGAGCCGGCGTAGTCGGGCGCCAAGGGTTCCGCGCCGGTGCTGTCGGCGAATCGGGCCAACCCACGCGCGGTGCCGGCCACGACCACGCCGCGTCGCGAGGCGAGCGCCGTGACGCGGCGATCGGGAAGCCCCTCCGCCTCAGCGAAGAGCCGGAACTCGGCGGGGTTCGCGGAGTTGAACCGCAGCACGCCCGCATCAGTGGCGGCCCAGACCGCCGGCCCCACACCGATGAGTTGGCGCGCGCGCGTGAAGGGCAGGCCGGTGGCAGCGGGGCCACTGAACACTCGGAATTCGGAGAGGTCGGTCGAGACGAAGGTCAGCGCCGCCGGGGTGGCCTCCGCCCGATCGGTCAGGACCCAGATGCCACCCGGGACCACATGGAGGGCACCCGCCACCGGTCCGGGCAGTCCGAAGCTGAGCCGCTGGGGGACGACCATCCCGTCGGGAAGCCAGAGCACGCCGACTCCGTCACTGCCGAGGTACCAGCCGAGGTTGTCGAAGGACCGCGCTGCGGAGGTCAGCCGGGCGTTACGGAGGTTGGGGTCGAGGAGGAATGCGGATGAGGAACCGCCGAGCGACGGATTGGATGCGATTGCCTGTGCCACAGTCGCCGGCCCGACCGGCCGCACAGGCGGTGCGGACGGCTGGGCGCTGAATCCGCCGCGTGGCACCTTGGACCACCCGGTCACTGTGCGGATGAACAGCCCGTCGTAGGGGGCCGTCAGGTCGAAGGCGATTTCGAGCACCCGGCCGTCGGCGTCGCCTCGCTCCCAGAACTGCAATTCGGGCTGGAAGTGCACCCAGCCGTTCACCGTGGCAAGCCAGAGGCTGTTGTCGAGCGGGTCGATCATCCCCGCGGTCACGCGTTCGAGCGCGCCCGGAACTGGCGGCTCGAATGGGCCGTCCCAGCGGCGGAGGAGGGGGCTCCAGGAGAGGACCGCGTCCGGCGAGACGACGAAGACCCTCTGAGGACCTGCGGCAACCGCCCGGATCGTGGTCCAATCCCCGATCACCACCCGATCGTCGGGACGCCAGTTCCGAGACACCTGCGCCGTCAGCGGGATGGCAGTGCCGAGCAGCAGAAGCGACAGGGAGTAGATCAGGCGCATGGGGGAAAGGTACCGCATTCGGAGGTGACCGGCGTTCGTGAATTTCAGGTGCGGGGGCGGTCGAGTTCGGCGAGCACCGGGAGATTGAGACGGGGAGGACTGGTCCGCAGAAGTGCCCAGGCGCGCCAGAGGTCCGGCAGTGCGTCTACGACATCCATCGGCCGCATGGCACGCGCGGTGTGACGCCGCGCGGCGAGGTCACCGGCGCGGCCCAGCGCTTGGGCGGCGAACGCCGCGGCCTGGTCGCCCGGCAACCCAGCCCCGAGCATGGCCCCGCCGATGCCGGCCAGGATGTCCCCGCTGCCCCCGGTCGCCAGCCCCGGGCCGCCGACGGCAATAGACCGCGAGGCATGCCCGGTCCGTGCCACGACGCTCGGTACTCCCTTGAGGAGGATCGTCGCGCTGGTTTCTTCGGCCGCCGATTCCGCAGCGGCCCAGGGATCGGTGTCCAGGGAGGCCGCCAGGTGGGGGAAGAGGGAGCGGAACTCACCCGGATGCGGCGTGAGAACAAGATCCCGCCCCGCCGCGATTTCGCGCAGGCGCGGCAACGACCCCTGGAACGCCGCCAGTCCGTCCGCATCGAGCACAGCGGCGCGAGCACTACGCAGCATGGCCTCGACGAACTCGGCACTGCCGCCGGCGCGGCCGAGGCCGGGGCCGACAACGACACCATCGGCCGCTTCCACCAGGGCGAGGAGTTGCTCCGTCGGGCGCCCCTCCAGCGGATGTGCCCACAACTGGAGATCAGGCTCTGCACCGGCGAGCGCGGTCGTAGACTCCAGCCGGGCCACGCCGAAGACGAGCCCCGCCCCCGTGGCGAAGGCGCCGCGCCCCGCCATCCGCAGCGCACCGCTCATTCCGACATTTCCGCCGACCACGACGACCCGCCCTCGATCGCCCTTGTGTGCACGGGCGGGAAAGGGCTTCAGCCACTCGGCCGCCTGGGCATCCGTCATCAGGGTCGACCAGGCGGGATCGGCGGGTGGCAGGCCGATGTCCACGACGACGACATCGCCAACCTCGTCCCGGGCGAGCAAGTGCCCCCGGCGGGGTCCGCCGAAGGAGATGGAGAGGTCGGCACCGGCGGGGCCCCACGCGGCCCCGGTCAGCAGGTCAACGCCGGTCGGTCCGTCGAGCGCGATCAGCGGGACCCGCATGTCGCGCACCCGTTCGATGAGCGATGCGGCCGGGCCCCGGGGCGCCCCCGAGGCACCCGTCCCGAGCACGGCGTCCACGGCCAGGGCCACC
>SPDF01000210.1 GCA_004525055.1 Gemmatimonadales bacterium
GGCCATGGACCTGCGCCAGATCAAGACGTCGGACGAAGATTTTGGGTTGATGACCTACGACCCGGCCTTCACCAACACCGCCTCCTGCAAGAGCGCCATCACCTACATCGACGGCGATCGGGGCATCCTTCGTTATCGGGGCTATCCGATCGAGGAGCTTGCCGATAAGGCCAGCTTCCTCGAGGTGGCGTACCTGCTGTCCGAGGGCGAGCTCCCCACGGCGCCGCAGCTGGCCAAGTGGCAGCACGACATCATGTACCACACGTACGTCCACACCAACATCATCAGGTTTCTCGAGGGGTTCCGCTACGACGCCCACCCCATGGGGATGCTCCTTGGCGTGGTCGGTGCCCTCTCCACCTTCTATCCCGACGCCAAGAACATCCACGACCCGGACAACCGGTACACCCAGCGAGTCCGCCTCATGGCCAAGATCCCGACGCTGGCGGCGTTCTGCTTCCGCCAGACCCGGGGCCTGCCATTTGAGTTCCCACGGAACGATCTCGACTACATCGGCAACTTCGTCAACATGACCTTCAGCATCGGCGGCCACCACAAGCCGAACCCGGTACTCCAGCGGGCGCTGGAAATCCTCTTCATCCTGCACGCCGACCACGAGCAGAACTGCTCGACGAGCGCGGTGCGCGGCGTCGGGTCCTCCGGTGTTGACCCTTTCTCGGCCATCTCGGCCGGTATCGCCGCCCTGTACGGCCCGCTCCACGGCGGGGCCAACGAGGCCGTGCTCCGCATGCTGGACGAGATCGGCGAGAAGAAGAACATCCCGGCGTTCATCGAGCGGGTCAAGGCGGGCGAGGGCCGGCTGATGGGGTTCGGCCACCGGGTGTACAAGTCGTACGACCCAAGGGCCAAGCTGATCAAGCGGGTGGCGGACGAGGTGTTCGCGGAGACGGGGCTGAACCCGATGCTGGAAATCGCGGTGGAGCTCGAGCGGATCGCGCTGTCCGACGAGTACTTCATCAAACGGAAGCTCTACCCGAACGTAGACTTCTACTCCGGCCTGATCTACCAGGCGATGGGCTACCCGACCGACTACTTCACCGTGCTGTTCGCGCTGGGGCGGATGCCGGGGTGGCTGGCGCAGTGGGAAGAGATGATCACCGATCCCGAACAGAAGATCGCGCGGCCACGCCAGATCTACACCGGGTCAGATTCCCGGCCGTTCGTCCCGATCGACAAACGGAAGTAGGCGCTACTCGCTCCGCGCGTCGCCCTCGAGGTAGGTGTACCCCTCGAGCCCCGCGACATAATCCGCAATGAACGAATTCGCCTCGGCCCGGGAGAGATCCCGGGCCGCGGTCACTTTCCGCCGCCACGTCGCCAGCAGGTCGGAGGCGTGGAACTGGACGTAGTTGAGCACTTCGGTGACCGTGTCGCCGTGCACCAGGTCGGTCACCTGGTACCCCTGCGGCGTCAGGCGGACATGCACCGCGTTGGTGTCGCCGAAGAGGTTGTGGAGGTCGCCGAGGATCTCCTGGTAAGCGCCGGTCAGGAAGAAGCCGAGGATGTACTGGTCACCGTCGGCGCAGGCGTGCAGCTCCAGGGACGGCTTTCCCTTGCGACCACCGGCAAATCGATCGATGACGCCGTCTGAGTCGCAGGTGATGTCCTGCACCGTGCCCCGGCGGGTGGGCCGCTCGTTGAGCCGGTGAATCGGCATGATCGGGAAGATCTGGTCGATGGCCCAGTTGTCAGGCAGTGACTGGAAGACGGAAAAATTGGAGAAGTACCGGTCCACCAGCGTGGCGTCGATATGCGCCGTGGCCTCCGGGTGCGAGGTCCGGTCATCGCCCAGCAACTGCTGGATGGCCGTCAGCGTGCAGAGATAGAGCTGCTCGGCGTCAGCCTTGTCCCGCAGCGTGAAGACGCCGCTGGCGAAGTACTCGTTGGTGCGTTCCTTGGCGAAGATGACATCGTGGAACGCCTCGTCGAGCCGCTCCAGACTGAGCCCCTCGAGATTCTCGGCCATTTCCCGGAGCAGCGGATGTGGGTCCGCGCCGACCACGGGCGGGACCGGCTCCACCTGGCTTTCGACATCGATCACGTTGACCAGCAGCAGCGAGTGATGCGCCGTGAGCGCCCGCCCCGACTCCGAGATCAGGTGCGGCATCGGCAGGTCCCGCTCCCGGCAGGCAGTGCCGATGGTGTAGACCACGTCGCTTGCATACTCGCGCATGGTGTAGTTGACGCTGGCCGGCCGGGTGGAGCGCGACCCATCGTAGTCCACCCCAAGGCCGCCGCCGACGTCCACGTGCGTCAGATTGAACCCCATCGCGTGGATTTCGCCGTAGTAGCGGGTGATCTCCTCCAGCCCGGCCTTTACGTGGCGGATGTCGGTGATCTGGCTGCCAAGGTGGAAGTGTATCAACCGGAGAAGGTCCTTCCGGCCGAGCCGATCGAGCTTGGTCAGCAACCGCATGAGCTCCACGGCACTCAGGCCGAACTTGGACTTTTCACCGCCACTCTTGGCCCAGCGCCCCGATCCTTCGGTGGCGAGCTTGATCCGCACCCCGAGGGTGGGCACGATCCCCATCTCGTCGGCGACTGAGAGCAAGAGATCCAGTTCGTGGAGCTGTTCGACCACGATGAACACCTGGTGGCCAAGTCGCTGGCCCATCAGGGCCAGCCGGATGAATTCCTCGTCCTTGTATCCGTTGCAGACAATCAGTTGCTGTGTGCTCTCGTGGAGGCCGAGGACCGCCTGCAACTCCGGCTTGCTGCCGCACTCGAGACCGACGCCGTGGACGGCGCCGAACTCGACAATCTCCTGCACGACATGGCGCTGCTGATTGACCTTGATCGGGTAGACCGTGGTGTACGAACCTTCGTACCCGAACTCCGCGATCGCCTTGCGGAACACCTCGGCGAGTTGGGAAATACGCGCGCGAAGGATATCCGAGAAGCGGAGGAGCATCGGCAGCCCGACCCCCTGCGCCTGGAGATCCATGGCGAGCTGGTAGAGGTCGAGCCCGTGCGCGGGATCGCCCTCGGCGTGCACCGTGACGTGGCCGTCGGTATTCGTGCGGAAGAACCCCAGGCCCCAGCCCGGCATGTTGTAGAGCTTTTCGGCGTCCTTGGGCGTCCAGGCGGCCCGTGCGGCGGTCGGCGGAGAGACGGTCGTAATCGCGATACTCCTGCTGAGGAATCGGCCTCAATGTTAACGCCCACAGCCGCCCCCCGAAAGAACCGGCGCCCCGCGAGTTTCCGGGCGCCTCGCGCCGGAGGCCTGACCGGGCGACATTACGGAATCATCGGATCCTGGGAGCAGGCATGGGGTGGTCGTTTCGTATCGGTCGGGTTGGCGGCACCGACATCAAGGTGCACATCACCTTTCTCGCCCTCGTCGCGTGGTGGGGATACTCGGCCTACGCCGATGGCGGGCGTGCCGCGGCGGTGCAGGCGGTGATCTTCCTCCTCGGCCTCTTTACCTGTGTCCTCCTGCATGAATTCGGGCACATCCTGATGGCACGGCGGTTCGGCGTCCGGACCCCCGACGTCATTCTCCTCCCGATCGGCGGCCTCGCCCGCCTCGAGCGGATGCCCGAGGAGCCGCGGCAGGAGTTGCTGATCGCCGCGGCCGGCCCTGCCGTCACCCTCGCCATCGCCCTGGCCCTGTTCGCCGCCCTGCGACTGGCGGGTACGCCGCTCGATTCAGCACAGCTTGATCCCTCCCAGCCCGGCCTCGCCCAGCAGCTCATGTGGATCAACGTGGCGCTGCTGCTCTTTAACCTCCTCCCGATCTTCCCGATGGACGGCGGCCGCATGCTCCGAGCCCTGCTCGCCATGCGCCTGGGCCTGCCACGGGCCACCCGCATTGCGGCCCGTGTGGGCCAGGGCGGCGCCGTCCTCCTGGGAGCGTGGGGGCTGGGGTTCTTCGCCCGATGGGGATTGGGGCCGAAC
>SPDF01000370.1 GCA_004525055.1 Gemmatimonadales bacterium
GACCGGGCGCCCGGTCAATGCTTCGAATGTGAGCGGCCGCACGAATTCCGTAGCGGCACGCGTGAGGACGACATCCACCCGCGCCCCCGCCTCCGTCAGGCGTCGGGCAAGAATGCAGCTCTTATAGCATGCGATCCCGCCCGACACGCCGAGAACGACGTGCCGGCCGGCCCACACGCTACGCCTCGGAGCGGCGGCGGCGGATCATCTTGTACTCGAGGCCGCCGAAGGAGAGGGACTCGAGCGCGGTCGTCGTCAGCTTCTCGTCGCCGGTGTCCAGGTGATCGCGCGGGAACTCATTCAGGTACCGCGCGAACTTGGCCGCGACCAGAACGCCGAGGTACTTGTTGCCGGCCTTCCGGGCCGCATCCACCGGGGTATAGATCTTCATAGGTTCCAGCTCCCTTGGTTGGTCACACGCTCTCGCCGTGAGCCGCCGCCGCGACACCCTGGCGCAAGATCTCCACAAAACCTGTCAGGTCCCGCCGACGCGCCACCCGACTCGATTCGGCGTCGAGAATGGCGGCGACCTCGTTCACGGCGTCGCGCAGGTGTTCGTTGATCACCACATAGTCGTACTCAGTCACCGCCAGCAACTCTTCGGCGGCCCGGGCCAGCCGGATGCGCCGGGCCTCCGGTGTCTCGGTGTCCCGGCCACGGAGTCGCTCGACGAGCACCTTCGCCGACGGCGGCAGGACGAAGACCCGAACGGCATTGGGCATCCGCTCCATGACCTGCCGGGCGCCCTCGACCTCGATGTCGAGCACTGCGTGGCGGCCACCCCCGAGCACTCGGTCGATCTCCGACCGCAACGTTCCGTAGCGATTCCCACCATACGTCGCGTGCTCGAGAAACTCTCCCGCCGCGACCCGCCGCTCGAACTCTGGCGCGCTCAGGAAGTGGTAGTCGAGGCCATCCCGCTCGCCGGAGCGCGGCGCGCGGGTCGTGGCAGACACCGAGTACCCCACGTCACTGCGCGCCTGTAGCAGCGCGCGTGCGATGGTGGTCTTGCCCCCGCCGGAAGGCGAGGAGAGCACCAGCAGGAACGGCGTCACTCGAGATTCTCGAGTTGCTCGCGGAACTTTTCCATCTCGCCCTTCATCAGAATGACCTGTTGCGAGATGTCCGCGTCGTTGGCCTTCGAGCCCATCGTGTTTATTTCCCGTCCCAGTTCCTGCGCCAGGAACCCGAGCTGCTTTCCTACGGCCCCGTCGGTCGCCAGGGCGGCACGGCAGGCTGCCACGTGGGACGCGAAGCGCACCAATTCCTCGGTGATGTCGAGCTTGTCGGCGAGGAGCGCGAGTTCCTGCGCCAGGCGCGCATCGTCCACGGCGCGGCCGTTGAGCAGTTCCGTCACCGCATTCCGCAGCCGGTCCCGTTCACGTGGCAGTCGCTCGGGCGCCAACGCAGCCACGCGGCGGGCCGCCGACTCCAGCAGGTTGAGCCGGTGCGACAACTCCGCGGCGAGGGCCGCGCCTTCGCGGCGGCGCATGGCAGTGCATTCCGCGATGGCCGCGAGCACGATCGGCTCGAACTCTGCCCACGTGACCGCCGGAATCTCGCTCCCGTCGAAGACCAGCACCTCGGGCTGCCGAGCCACCAGCTCCAGCGACACCTCGCCGATCAACCCCAGAGTCGTCTGCAACTCGCGGAGGCGGGCGACGACGACCCGAGCCCGCTCCATGTTCAGCCCCAGGGCGGCCTCGCGGGCCGGAGACTCGACCCAGCGGACGCCAACGCTGATGTGTCCGCGCTCCAGATCCTTGCGGAGTCGCTCGCGCAATTCCGACTCGAGTGGGGCCAAGTCGGACGGCAACTTGGCCGACAGATTGAAGAACCGGTGGTTGACGGTTCGGATCTCGATTCGGAGGCGCCCGCCCGCCGCGTTCCCCTCACCCGCTCCGAACCCGGTCATGCTGTGCGGCACGCAACCCCCGCGAATCTGGTATAGCACACTAAGATAGCGGATTCGCTGGCCCCAGGATAGGTCAGTTCACAAACGACCAGCGAACCCCGTAAGTGCTTCCGTACTTCGGAATTACGTAGCCTGGGACATAGGTCTCCTGGGTGCCCGCCAGGTTCATCCGATCGTAGTAGAACTGGAAGCTGCCAATTTCGAGCTCAAGGTAGGCCCGGAGGAAGGTCGCCCCGGCCAGCGGGATCGGCGCCGACGTGGCATCCAGGCCGATCACCCCATCGCCCCAGGACTCGACACCGACTTGCGCCTTCAGGTCGAAGGCACCGCTCCGGAAGGTCCGAAAGAACTTGGAGCGGATCGTCACCGTCGTGAGCGAATGGGTGGGGGGATTGCCATTCGCGGTGCCAGAGGCCGGGTTGCTGTACCGGCTCTCCAGGATGACCCA
>SPDF01000272.1 GCA_004525055.1 Gemmatimonadales bacterium
CTCCTCGGCATGGCGTTCCATCCAACCGACGGCCGCGTGGTGCTGAGCTTCACCGTTGCGGGCAGTACCGGCGGGGGGACGAGCCGCATTGCCACCTTCAAGGCGGGACCCGACCCCGACGTCCTTGACCCCGCCACCGAGCAGGTGGTCATCGAGGTGGACCAGCCCTATGGCAACCACAACGGCGGGCATGTCACCTTCGGACCTGACGGATTCCTCTACGCCGGCTTCGGCGATGGCGGCAGCGGCGGTGACCCGCAGGGCCACGGTCAGAACCGCGACGATTTCCTGGGTTCCCTTCTCCGCCTCGACCTCGATCACGGTCTGCCCTACACCGTACCGTCGAACAACCCGTTTGTCGGACAGCCCAGGATGCGCGGCGAGCTCTGGAACTGGGGCCTCCGCAACCCCTGGCGCTTCAGCTTCGATCGCGCCACCGGCGATCTCTACATCGCTGATGTCGGACAGAACAAGTGGGAAGAGGTGGACGTGCAGTCCGCGTCGAGCCTTGGCGGCGAGAACTACGGCTGGGCCATCATGGAGGGGGGCCACTGCTACAAGGCCATCAGCTGCAACAAGTCCGGGCTGGTCATGCCGGTCACCGAGTATGGGCACGACGACGGCTGCTCCATCACCGGTGGACATGTGTATCGGGGACAGGCGATGCCGGAGCTCGTCGGCACATATTTTTACGGTGACTACTGTGACGGATGGGTCCGGAGCTTCGTCTACCGCGGCGGCGCCGCCACCGATGCCGCGTCCTGGCCGTCACTCGACACGAAGCAGCTGATCACCAGCTTCGGTGAGGACGCGCGTGGGGAGCTCTACGTGGTGCTCTCGAACGGAACGATCTACCGGATTGCCCCGGGCAGCTGAGATGGCGAACGACGTTGCGGTGTCCCCTGAGGAACTGGAGCGACTCCGAGCCGCACTCCCCCACGATATTCACTTCGGGACCTCGTCGTGGAACTACCCGGGGTGGCAGGGGCTCATCTACCACAAGAAGTATCCCAAGACCGGCGCCAGCGGCAAGATGCTCGCCGAGTACGCCGAGTGGCCGCTGTTCACCACCGTCGGGATCGACTCCAGTTTCTACAACCCGATGTCGGAGAAGACGCTGGCTGAGTACGCCGCCGCGCTTCCCGCGGGGTTCCGCTGCGTGAGCAAGGTGTGGGATCGGATCACCGTCCACACCCATTCCAAGATGCGCGACAAGGCGCACGCCGGTCAGCTGAACCCCGACTTCCTGAACCCCGAACTGTTCATCGAGGCGGTGCTCGATCCCTGCCTGCGGCATTTCGCGGATCACCTCGGGCCCTTCGTGTTCGAATTCCAAGCGCTCACCGGCAAGTCGAAGCTGGCGCCGCAAGCATTCGCCGATCGGCTCGACGAGTTCTTCTCTGCCCTCCCCCGCTCGGCCCCCTATGCGGTGGAGCTGCGGAACGAGGAGTACCTCACACCCGCGTACTTCGCTGTGCTGCGAGAGCACAGCGTGGCCCACTGCTTCAACTCCTGGACGCGGATGCCATCCATCGGCGAACAACTCGACCTCCCGGGCGCGATCGGTGCGCCCTTCGTCGTCGCGCGCGCACTGCTCCGCCCGGGGCGGTACTACGCCGCGGCGGTCGACGCCTTCCAGCCTTACGACCGGATCCAGGACAAGAACCCCGAACTGCGCGCCGATCTCGTCCGGCTCATCGAGACGGCAGTGAAGGCGCGGATTCCGGCGTATGTACTGGTGAACAACCGGGCGGAGGGGAGCGCACCGCTCACGATTGCGGCGGTGGCGCGGATACTCGAGGAACAGGGAGGAAACAAACCGGCCCGCTCCTGAGAGCGGGCCGGTGAGGTCAGGCTTCTGTTTTCGTCGTGCGCCGTCTCCGACGCCGCCGAGGCCCATCGCGATCGGGTCGCTTGGCGGCGGCATGGGCCGACTGCACCAGCAGCACCGCGCGCGCCGCCGCTTCACCCGTCCCGGGAATCTCCACCCACCGGCCGAACCCGGCATGCTCATTCACGAGGAACGGCCGTGCGGCCTTCGCCTCCAGCAGCTCCTCGCGCTGGCTCTCCGGCAGCTTCAACACCACCAGGTCTTCGCGCAGGAACGCGAACATGCGGCTCCCGTGAAAATACGCCTCCGCCCCGAACATCTTTCGGGTGGTGACGTTGGGCAGGTCGGTTATCGCGGCCTGCACCAGGCGGTACGCATCGGACATCGGTCGGGCCATCGCGCCTACATCCCGGGTCGGGGAATTGGGGGCAGCTAAGGTGCAGCGCGAAGGCCCGTTCCGCTAGTCCTCCGCATTCCAGAGGCCCACGGTCAGCCGGCACGCCCGCTCTTCCCCGGGGTGCAAGGTCGGGGCCACCCCCCACTCCCCTGCAGCTTCCTGCAGTCGCCCCGGAGCCCCGATGCCGGGCTCGACGGCGCAGTGGTAGTAGGGGTCGATCCCACCTGGGGCCCAGCCACCACAGTTGCGCCAGAGCCACTCGCGGCCCTGGCGCTGACGGAGGTTGGTGATTTCCATGCCGAGGGTGGGAGCGATCACCAGCTTGAGCAGTTCGTTGGAGAGGGAGACGGCGGGGACCCCGCCGAGGGTGAGCTGGCGGATCGTCAGGGACTGACTTGATCGGGGATTCCGGCGAGTGACTCATCGCCCCCAAAGAACCACCAATTCACCCTGCCACAATAGACTCCCCCGCTCTCGCTGATGACGCAGTACTGACCGTCACCAGCGGAGATGTCCTCGATGCGAAGGCTGGGAGTGATCATCCGTGGAATAGCGACACAGCATCCCGGCGCACCCCAGACATATCCACGCCCATACCGCGAACGTGCATACATCCCGTTGAACCCGTCCACAGCGACCTGTGCGATCGTCTCTGCAATGTCCGGCCGGACGGGAGAGTCCCCAGGCTGGAGGTCCGTAAGGGGCAGGTGCCCGAAACTCACGAAGTCGTAGCCGAAGCAGGACGCGATGCCGGCTATCTGGACTCCGCAGACGGCGTTCCCCCCGGCCGCGAGCGACGTGTAGCGGTGGCCGGGGACCGGCTGCACAGGCGTCGTGTAGATGGCCCTCGGGAGCGGCAGGAGCTCGCCGCCGCGTGCATCACCCCAGCACCACGCCTCCCCATCGGTGTCGAGTGCGCAGCTTCGACGCCAGCCTGAAGCGACACTCGTGAACCCACTGCTACCCACCACCGGCCGGGGGGC
>SPDF01000247.1 GCA_004525055.1 Gemmatimonadales bacterium
CCAGCTCCCTGTTTCCAGGGGATGGAAGACGGGCCAGACGCCTCCGTACGGCACGATCATGAGGTCGAGAAACCGCGCGAGCGCGGTGGGGAAGGGAAATCGGCGCCGGAACTCCAGGCTGGTAATGCCGAGCATGGCCCGGATATGCCGGCCAAAGCTCTGGGGCGAAGAGTATTCCATGCGATAGGCCACATCGGCGATGGACCTGCCCGGCGCCTCGAGCAGATGTGCGGCATGGAGGAGCCGCACGCTGGCCAGGTAGCCCTTGGGTGAGGGAAGGCCAGCCCGGGCAAAGCGGGACATGAGCGTGCTGGGGCGCACCTCACAGGCGCGGCACAGGGCTCGAACGGTGGTGATGTCGGGTGCCAGGCGGATCAGCATCTCGAAGAAAAGGCGCAGGTCCCCTGGCACTTCGCCTGCCGCGCTGATCAGGGGCCCCTGGATGCGGGCGGCGGCGCGAGTGACCGGGGCGGACATGAGGTGACGGAGGCGCTGCCACCCGGCGGGGGCGGTGATATCCACCACCTGCCGGAGGCCGGTGGCGCCGAGTTGGAGGAGGGTCTCGCTGGCGGAGGCATCGTGCGACGACACGAGGGCGACGGTGGGGATGCCGGGGAAATCGTGGACGAGGCGCCGGACGTCCTGCACGGCGGTGCGGGGGCAGCGGTGGACCGAGAGGAGGATCCCGTCCACCGGCCGCTCCCGGACGGCCCGTACCGCCTCGGGGATGGAGTCCCGGTGCAGGAGGGTAAAACACCCCTGGCCTGCGGCCTCGACCCTGATCCGCTCGGCGGGAAGGAGGACGGCGGCGATGGTCGGCGGACCCTCAGGGGTCACGGCGGTTGAATCAGGCACGGGATTGCTCCGTAGTGGTGTAGTGGAGACCACGCTAGGCGTCTCCCCTCAACAGCCGTCCAACTGGAACGGGAGCCGCTGGGCCGGCCGGGCAACCTTATTGGTGCGGCAGGCATCCCATCCACACATCTCCCTGTGTGGAAGGGGGCCGGAGTGTATTTTGAAGAGCCCGTCGCCGGTGCGGCCCCACCGCCCGTCTCGGATGACCTTCCTTTCACGTGGAGCCAGCGGGTGACTAAGCCCCAATCAGGCCCCGGACTCGCCGAGCGCCTGCAGGCCGCACTCGGATCCCAGTATGAATTGGGTCCGGAGCTCGGCCGCGGCGGCATGGGTGTTGTCTTTCTGGCTCGGGACGTCACGCTCGCGCGTGACGTGGCGGTCAAGGCCGTCCATCCCGAACTGGCCATCCACTCCACGATCGCCCAGCGATTCCTCGCCGAGGCGCGCATGATCGCGCGGCTCCGGCACCCGAACATCGTGACGGTGTACACCGCCGGCGAAGCCGACGACATCCTCTATTTCGTCATGGACCGGGTCCCGGGCGAGTCGCTCCGGGAACGGCTCAACCGCGAGGGGAAGCTCCCGCCCGAGGAGGCGCGCCGGATCACGATGGACATTGCAGCCGCCATCGACGCGGCGGCCGGCGCGGGGCTGGTGCATCGTGACGTGAAGCCCGAGAACATCCTGCTGGAGTCGGGAAGCGGGCGGGCGCTGCTGGCTGATTTCGGCATCGCTCGCGCGTTGGCGGCGGAACCCCTCGGAGTGAGCAGCCCGGTGACGGGGCAGGGTATGGTCGTCGGCACCCCCAACTACATGAGCCCGGAGCAGGCGGCCGGCGAAGACGTCGATTGTCGGAGCGACCTCTACTCCCTCGGCGTCGTGGCCTACGAGATGGTGGCGGGGCATCCGCCGTTCGTGGGTCCGAGCCGGGTGGTGGTCTCGAAACACATCTCGGAGCCGCCGACCACGCTGACCCGTATCCGACCCGAATGTCCCGCCGATCTCGGCGCCGGCATCATGCGGGCGCTGGCCAAGGCGCCTGGCGAGCGATTCCAGTCGGGTTCGGAGTTCCGTGCGGCTTTGGGTGGGACGCCGACACCGGTGCCGCTCTTCGCGCGGCGGCGCAGTCGTCGGGCCCTCGTGGCGGGGGTAGTCCTGGCCGTGGTTGCCATTGTCGCCGTGGCGCTGGCCCGCCGTCCGGCAGGCCCGCCGGACGGGGTCAATCCGCGGCTCTCGATGCTGGTGCTCCCGTTCGACAATGTGCGCGACGACCAGAGCATCGAATGGATGCGCAACGGCAGCGTTAACATGCTAGCGCTCAACATGTCGCAGTGGACGGACATGACGGTGGTGGATCATGAACGGGTCCACGACCTCCTGGCCCGCCACAACCTCACCGCGACCGACGACATCGGGCTCGACATGGCGCGGCAGCTCGCCCGCGATGCGGGAGTGTGGACGGTGGTGCTGGGCGACTATCAGCAGGTGGGGGACTCGCTGCGCCTGACGGCGCGGGTGTTCGACGTCGCCACCGGCACCCGGATGGACGTGGCGGAGGTGAGTGCGCCGACATCGGACGATCCCCGGCCCGGCTTCGACCAGCTCGCGTTGCAGCTGCTCGACCTCTCCGGCGCGCCCGGCGAGGAATGGACCGACCTCGCCTCGGTCACGTCGCCCTCCATTGAGGCCTACCGGGCATACCTCAGCGGCCTGGATCGGCTCAACCGGTGGGAACTCGCCGCCGCGCAGCGAAATTTCGAGCGGGCGGTGGAGGTCGACACCACCTTCGGCCTGGCCTATTACAAGCTGGCGCTGACGCGCGGCTGGCTGGTCGGCACCACGGACTCTACCGGGCAGTATGCCATCGACCGGGCGGTGCTCTATTCCCAGCAACTGCCGGCCCATGACCGGGCGGTGATCAGCGCGTACCGGTTCTTCATCCTGGGGCAGAACGTGGCCTCGCGGAACATCTACCAGCAGCTGCTGGCCAGGAATCCGCAGGACGCCGACGCCTGGTACGGCCTGGGCGACGCCTGGTTCCACGATGACGGGAATCGGGTGGACCAGCGCTGGACCGAGTCGCTGCGCGCCTTTCGCCGGACGCTGACGTTGGCCCCGGACTATACGCTCGCCTATGATCACATTCAGTTCATGCTGTACCAGGCAAGTCGGCCAGGCACCGGCATCCTGCTGGTGACGCCGGATTCGTTCGCCTTCGCCGACGGTGTCGACAGTGTGGGGCGCGTGGCCACCGCAGCCGGGGCACGGCTCGCGGGCATTGAGTCGGCACGCGCCTGGAGCGCAGCACAGCCCGCCACCGGGCGCGCCCACCTCGCCCTGGTGGATGCCCTGCTCGCCAACGGGCAGTATCCGGATGCGATGGCCGAGGTGGCGCGGTTCCGTTCGGTCGACCCCGCGAACCCGGAAATGCCGTTTCTCCAGGCGCGGGTCCGGTTCGCCAGTGGCGACGGGCCGCGGGCAGCGGCGGAGCTAAAGTCGGCGCTGGCTACCATCACGGCGGGCGATTTTGCGGGCAAGGAGGACGCGCCGACCGTCATGGCCGACGTCATGTCCGGCGCGAACATCTTTGCCTACTACGGGGACCTCAGCAGCGCGGCGCGCGTCATCGAGCTC
>SPDF01000203.1 GCA_004525055.1 Gemmatimonadales bacterium
CACCTCGACTGACAAGTTGGCCACGGTGCGGGTCATCGCCGGCGAGGCGCTGGGCGCCCGCTCGGCTCTCCCGCTCCGCACCCCGATCACCTACCTCCACTGGACGCTGGAGCCGGGCGCCGCGATCGATCAACCGCTGCCCGACGGCACCGAGGCCATGGCCTATGTGCTCGACGGCGAGGCACGGTTCGGGAGTGACGCCCGAAATGTGTCGCGGGATCGGCTGGTGCGGTTCGCAGGGTTGAACGGGCCCGTCACCCTGCACGTCCCGGCGGATGGCGTGCGCACCGAAGTACTCCTCCTCGCCGGCCCGCCGACCGGCGAGCCGGTCGCGCGCTCGGGGCCGTTCGTCATGAACACGATGATGGAGATTCGAGCGGTCGTCGAGAAGTACCGCGCCGGAGGGCTTGGGGACATACGAGGGGCCTGAGCTGGAGCGTTACTCGCCGGAGAGCCGGCGGAGCCTGAGCAGATGCTTGAGCCGCGTGTGATCCTCCCGCTCCCGTTCCTCCAGGAGGGCCCGCACCCGGTGGATTTCCGTGGAGAGCCCCGGCGCGACACGGTTTTCCAGTGTGTTCACCTGCCGTGACGTCCGGCGGAGCGCCTCCGCCAGGCGGCGCAGCAGCAATTCGGTGGATGCCGCATCGAGCAGAAGCTCGACCATCTGTTCAAACTCATTCGCCGCTCCGGCCACTGCCGGCCCCGTCAATGGCGGCGCCTGCCCGCGCGCCTCGAGCGTACGCCGCACGGGCGTCAATCGCTGTACCGCCCCGCTGGCGACCCCCCACGACTCGGTCACCGTCAACTCAACTTCCACCTGTCGCGCGGGCCATCCCATCGCATCGAGGCCGGCGGCGCCGTGCATCGCTGCCGCGCCGAGCAACGCCGGGTAGGCGCGTGCCGCGCTGGCCTCTACTCGACTCCGTGCCTCGATGGCCGGTTTGGCTACCCGAAAGAGGTCGGCCACCAGCGCCTGCCGCTTCCGGGTGAGCAGGTCAATTCCCTTGCGCACGCGCTCGAGTCGGCGGCGATGCCGGATGAGGTTGGAACGGGTGGGGGGACCGAGGACTCTCATGTCGCCGCCTCACGCCCGGCGCGGCGAGCCCACGCCTCCTCTGGAATGCGGTGGAGGTCCTCACGGGGGAGGGTCTCCAGGAGGGTCCATCCGATTTCAAGCGTCTCCGCGATGGTGCGGCGGGCGCCGCCCTGGTCGATGAACTCCTTCTCGAATCGCTCGGTAAACTCGAGCGCCCGACGGTCAGCCGGCGGCAGCCCCGACTCGCCGACGATGGCCGCCGTGAGCCGCGCCTCCCGGCCCTGGGAATAGACGGCGTAGAGCTGGTCCGACCAGCGGCGGTGATCGGGCGCGGTCCCGGCACCGATGCCCGCGCCCATCAACCGAGATAGCGAGGGGAGTACGTCAATCGGCGGAAAAACACCGCGCCGGTCGAGCTCACGGCTCAACACGATCTGCCCCTCGGTGATGTACCCGGTCAGGTCGGGGATGGGGTGCGTGATATCGTCGTCTGGCATGGACAGGATCGGCAACTGGGTGATGGACCCTTCCGACCCGCGCACGACGCCCGCGCGCTCGAAGATCGTGGCGAGGTCGGTGTACATATAGCCGGGGTAGCCGCGGCGGCCGGGAATCTCTTCGCGCGCGGCGCCGAGCTCGCGCAGCGCCTCGCAGTAGTTGGTGGTATCGGCCATGACCACCAGCACCTGCATCCCTCGCTCGAAGGCAAGGTACTCCGCCTGCGCCAGTGCCAGCCGCGGTGCCAGCAGTCGTTCGATGGTCGGGTCGCCGGTGCGGTTGAGGTAGAACACACTCCGCGCCAGCGCCTCGCTCGACTCGAAACGCTGCAGGAAGTGCTGGGTCTCTCGTTGTGTCAATCCGACCGCCACGAAAATGACGGCGAATGGCTCACCATGGGTGGTCCGCGCGTCGGCCACCACGCGGGCCGCGAGCTCGAGGCCGGGGAGACCGGCCCCAGAAAAGATCGGGAGTTTCTGTCCGCGTACCAGGGTGTTCATCCCGTCGATCGCTGAGATTCCGGTCTCGATGAAGTCGGCGGGCTTGCGACGGCAAACGGGGTTGAGCGGTGCCGCCCATGCGGCGCGGCGCGCCGAGCCCACCGGCGCCGGCAGTCCGTCGAGCGGCGCGCCGGAGCCAGCGAACATCCGCCCCAGCAGCTCCTCCCCCACCACCGCGCGGGCGATATCACCGGTGAGGGTGACGGCAGTCGCGGCGGGCGCCAACCCCACGGTGTCCTCAAACACCTGCACCACCGTGGCGTCCCGGCTCACCTCGATGACCTGCCCCCGCCGCACCGGCTGGCCCGGCGTGGCGATGCGCACCCACTCGCCGAGGACGGCGCGGTGCGCGTGCAACACCGTGAGGAGCGGGCCCGCCGCGGCATCGGCGCCGGCGTACGTGCGGGGCGTGCCGCTCATGGCGTTACTCCTTCCGGCGATGCCCGCAGCGCCGACAGCGCGCGCCGCACGCCCACCAGGTCGATGGCCGCCATGAGGCCGCCGCCGGCGAGTGTCTCGGTGCTCGCACGGTGAAAGCGGTGAATGGTGTCGGCAAGTTTCCATGTCTTGGTCACCGGCGAACTCGCGTCGGCGGGGTCATACGCGCTCTGCCCGATGAGGAACTCCCGGAGCAAGCGCGCTGTCTCGAGGATCAGTCGGTCCTGGTCCTCCAGCGCATCGGGTCCCACCAGCCCGGCCACCTCACGGAGTTCCCGGTCCCGCTGCAATAGCGCGAACGTCTCGCGGCGCAGCGCGGTCCACTCCGGACCCCCATGCTCCTCGAACCATGGCATGACGTCGGCGGCCTGCAGGCTGTAGCTGGTTTCCCAATCCACCGCGGGGAACTGGCGCTGGTGCGCCAGGGCGGCGTCGAGCGCCCAGAGCGCACCAGCCACCCGCAGCGCGGCCTGCGTGACCGGCTCGGAGAAATCACCCCCCGGAGGTGAGAGCGCATTGATCAGCGTGACCGCTCCCTCACGGTTGCCGGTGCCGAGTGCCCGTGCCCGCCCCGCACGCTCGAAAAGCTTGCCGAGCCGGTTGCCAAGCGACGTGGGATAGCCTTCCTCGCCCGGCATCTCACGGAGCAGCGAGCCAATTTCGCGGAGTGCCTCCGCCCATCGGCTGAGCGAGTCCGCCATCATCGCCACGCGATACCCCATGTCGCGGTAGTACTCGGCGATGGTGAGCCCGAGGTACACCGACGCTTCGCGCGCCGCGACTGGCATGTTGGAGGTGTTCACGACGAGCACGGTGCGGTCCATCAGCGAGCGCCCGGTTCGTGGGTCCTCCAGCGTCGGGAATTCCTCGAGCACATCGGCCATTTCATTCCCGCGTTCCCCACAACCGACGTACACCACGATGTCGGCCATGGCGTACTTGGCCAATGATTGTTCAATCACCGTCTTGCCGGTGCCGAATCCCCCCGGAACCGCGACCGACCCGCCCTCGGCCACCGGAAAGAGAAAATCGAAGACCCGCTGTCCCGTGATGAATGGACGGTCGGCGGGGAGCCACCGCTCCACCGGCCGCGGAACGCGTACCGGCCAGCGCTGCAACAGGGTGAGGACGGTGCCGTCTTCCATGCGCCCGATGGGCTCGTCGACCGCAAACGTACCCGAGGCAAGTTCGGTGAGGATCCCGCCCGACATCGGCGGCACCAGGATCCGGTGGGTCACGCCTTCGTTCTCCGCCACGGTGCCGAGCTCGTCACCGGCGGACACACGGTCGCCCACCTTGGCGGACAGCGTGAACGCCCAGCGGCGAGACCGGTCGAGAGTCGGTGCCACGGTACCGGTGGAGAGGAAGTTCCCCTCCCGGTCGGCGAGGCGACTTAACGGCCGGCCCGTCCCGTCGAGCACCGACCCGAGGAGGCCGGGGCCGAGTTCCGCCTGGAGCGGCGCGCCCGTGGCCTCCACCGGTTCCTCGAGTGCCAGTCCGGTGGTGTCCTCGAAGACCTGCACCGTGGCGGTCTCACCCTGGACGCGAATCACTTCACCGAGCAGGCGTCGATGTCCGACCCGGACGATTTCGTAGAGCGCGGCC
>SPDF01000283.1 GCA_004525055.1 Gemmatimonadales bacterium
GCACTGGGACTCGGTCATGACGTACGGCCGCGACTACCTCGACCGCGTGTATCCCGGGCTCGATCGCATCGTGTCCGTCGCAGTCACTACGACATGGTCAGGCCGCGATCAGCAGCAGTAGCCCCGCTTGACTATCGAGCAGTTCTTCCTTCCCGGAGGCATTATGCGTCTCGATCTGAAAGCACTCGCCATCGCGGCCGGCCTCCTCTGGGGTGGCGCGGTCCTGTTCGTCGGCGCCGCCCATCTACTTTGGCCAGGCTATGGTGGCGCCTTCCTCGAGGTCGTGTCCTCGATCTATCCGGGCTATGAGGTCGGCGGGTTCGGCAGTGTCGTCGTCGGCGCCGGGTACGGATTGGTCGATGGTGCCATCGCCGGCCTGATCCTCGCCTGGTTGTACAACGCCGCGGCCGGGTCCCCCACCTCCCGCACCTGACGTCTTTTCGGCGAGGTCGACATGTCAACAAACTTTGATTTCATCGTCGTCGGCGGTGGATCGGCCGGCGCGGTCATTGCCGCGCGGCTGTCCGAGGACCCGTCCTGCCGCGTTGCGCTCATCGAGGCGGGTGAGCGGCCGCCGGAAGTGGAGCGGATGCCGGTCGCCACCGCTGCGATGCAGCTCAATCCCGCCACCGATTGGATGTACACCGCCGACCCCGGCAGGGCCGGGCTCGGACTTGTCGGGCAGCGGATTCCTGTGCCCCGCGGCAAAATGCTGGGCGGGTCCTCCGGGCTCAATTACATGGCCTACGTGCGGGGGCATCCGGGAGATTTCGATTCGTGGGCCACGGGCGGTGCCACCGGATGGAGCTATGCCGACGTGCTGCCATATTTTCGGAAGAGCGAGGGGCTCGCACCGAGCGATGAGATCGCCATCGACGCCGCGGCACACAGCACCACTGGTCCGCTGGGCGTGTCGGTGCGGTCCCCGATCATTCCCGGCGCGTACGACTTCGTCGAGGCGGCCACGGCGGCGGGCATTCCTCGGGGCGACTATAACGGCCGTGATCGGGGAGGTAAGGCCGGAGCGGCTTCCCTGATGCAGACGACCACCCGCAACGGCAAGCGATCGAGCACCTACCGCGCCTTCCTGGAGGGAGAGGCGGAGAATCGCCCCAACCTGACGATCATCACCGGCGCCCAGGTGACGCGCGTGCTGCTGGAAGGCGCGCCCGGAAACCTCAGGGCCGTGGGCGTCGAGTATCGGACCACAGATGGCAAGCTCGGTGTGGCGACCGCGAGCAAGGATGTCGTGCTCAGTGCCGGGGCAATCGGCTCACCCCACCTGTTGCTGCTCTCTGGCGTTGGGCCCCGGAAGCAGCTCGAGGCGGTCGGCGTTCCCTGCCACCTCGACGCCCCGCACGTGGGCAAACACTTGAAGGACCATATTCAGGTGCTCCTGCTCTACCCAGCACCGGGCGGCGCCGTAACGATCGCGGAGGTCGGCGTCTCGATGGGACCGGACGCCCTGCGCGATCCCGCCGGCCCTCTGCCGGCCGACCCCAGGGACGACGGCGCAATGCCCGCCGAGCTTCAAGCGCTCAAGAAGGAGGCCGCACGGCGCCTCGCGGAGTGGGACTCGACCGGCAAAGGGTTGGCCTCCTCATCGCTGTACGACGCTGCCGCCTGGTGTTCTACCGGCCTGGGCGACGCCCACAGCCACGATGCCCAAATCTCGTGCATTCCCTGCGCGTACACCGAGGACCTGTGGAAGAAGTATGTGCGCGTCGACACTTCACTCTATTTCGATGACGCCTCCGTTCGGCTGGCCCCCACCGCGGAAGCGATAATCCTCCTCGCGAACCCGGTGCTGCCCCATAGCGAGGGCGACATCAAGCTCACCAGCGCCGACCCGATGGTGCACCCGACCATCAGCATGAACTACTTCGGTGATCCCCACGACCTGAAGGTCATGGTCGCTGTGCTGCGCCGCGCCCTCGAGATCGTTGCGCACTGGCCGAGGGCCCGCCCACTCGGCCCATTGACCGTGCCGCCCTTCCTCGCCGAGAAGCATGGCTATCAGGAGGGCGCACCCAGCGACGCACTGCTGGAGGACCTGGCGCTGCACTTCGCATGCACGGTGTATCATCACAGCTGTACCTGCCGGATCGGCGACGTGGTTGATCCACGCCTCAAGGTGCTCGGCGTCAGCGGGCTCCGTGTGGCGGATGCCAGCATCATGCCCGACATCGTCAGCGGAAACACCAACGCGGCCTCGATCATGATCGGTGAAAAGGCCGCCGAGCTGATCGCAGCGGATCATGGTGTGAGGCTCGCCCATTTTGTGGGTGGCGCGTAGTGACCTGGTCCAACCTGGCCGACGCTAACGGGAGTTCATCCTCATGTTCGTGACCGCCATCAGCCTGCTCAGCATCCTGCTGACGCCCACCTCCACTGCACAGGCCTCAGCCACGGCGGCGACCCCCGACTCCGCCGCCATCGTCGCCGCGGTGGCGGCCTTTCACGCGGCGTTGGTCGCCGGGGACTCCGTCGGGGCGCTCGCGCTCCTGGCACCCGACGCCGTCATCCTCGAGTCGGGTGACCTGGAGAGACGTGCCGACTACGCCTCGCATCATCTCGGTGCCGATATGGCCTTCGTGCGGGCGGTGCCGAGCACGCGGGTCACGACCGAGGTGTTCCAGGACGGCGGCACGGCCTGGGTGGCATCCGTCACGACGTCGAAGGGGACGTTCCGAGATCGACCGATCTCCTCGCAGGGGGCGGAGCTGATGGTGCTGAGCCGCACCGACGCCGGATGGCGCATCCGCGCCATCCACTGGTCGTCGAGGCGGCTGTAATCTCGAGCCCCCACCACGCACCGGAGGCACCATGAGCGACCATGTGTCCTGGATTCTCGAACTCAACATTCAGCCCGGCCGCGACGCAGCGTTCCGTGCGCTCATGGCAGAGATGGTCGCGGCCACCAAGGCCGGGGAGCCCGGGACGCTCAACTACGAGTGGAGCGTGACGGCAGACGGCACGCAGTGCCATACCTACGAGCGGTACGTCGACTCGGCAGCCACCATGGTGCACCTTGGGAATTTCGGGTCGAAGTATGCCGAGCGGTTTATGGGCATTCTCGCCCCGGTCGGCTTCACGGTCTACGGAGCGCCCGACGCCGCCGTGAA
>SPDF01000269.1 GCA_004525055.1 Gemmatimonadales bacterium
CTTGCCCAGCACATCACGAACCTGATCGGCTTCGGTGCACTGATCGCCGTGGGGAAGGAGCGGGACGTCGCTCCCGTCGGCGGGCCACCTTATGTGCCGGTTCCGTTCACCTCCACGGCGACGATGCTCGACGCCTTCGACACGAATGTCGCCGCCTCACGCACCGCCATCGCCGGACTCACCGAGAGCGCCCTCGTGGAGCCGTGGGCGCTGAACGCGGGCGCCCACACCATCTTCTCGATGCCACGCGCTGCGGTGCTCCGTACGTACCTCCTGAACCACATCATCCACCACCGGGGGCAGTTGAGCGTTTATCTCCGGCTGCTGGACGTCCCCCTGCCCTCGATCTACGGACCGACGGCGGACGAGGCCCGATGAAGCAACTACTGGTGTTGCTGGCATCGTTCTGCGTAACGTCCCCCGCCCTTGGCCAGAGTCTCGATCCGCGTTCGTTCGTGAACACGCCGATCGGCATCAACTTCGTGACCGCAGTCTATGGGTACTCCAGCGGCAATGTGCTCTTTGATGCTGCCCTCGCCCTGGACTCGGCGGAGCTGGTCATCCAGGGTCCCACGGGCGGCTACGCCAGGGCGCTTGATCTTTGGGGCCTCTCCGGAAAGGTGGACGCCGCGGCTGGATGGGCCTGCGCAGACGGCAGCGCCCTGCAGGCGGGAGAGCGGGTCTCCCGTCACGTCTGCGGCTCGACCGACCCAACCGCGCACCTCTCGGTCAACTTTCTTGGCGCTCCCGCCATCACGCTGCGACAGTACCCGAGCTACAAACAGAACGTGATTGTGGGCGGCGGCTTCCGCGTGACGGCGCCCCTGGGGCAGTACGATCCGACGAGGCTCATCAACATCGGCACCAATCGGTGGTCGTTCAAACCGGAAATCGGTGTGTCGAAAGCCCTTGGCCGCCTCACGTTGGAATTCCTGGGCGCCGTCACCTTCTACACTACGAACACCGATTTCTTCGGCGGCAATCGTGCATCGCAGGCGCCACTCTACTCGGCGCAGGTCAACGTCATCTACACCTTCAGGTCGGGGATCTGGGGGGCGGTGGGCTTCGTGGGATATGGCGGGGGAGCGACATCCGTGAACGGAGGGGAGTCCGCCACACCGCAGCAGAATTCACGCACCGGGGCCGTCCTCGTGTTCCCGGTGAGCCGCAGCAATGCGTTCAAGGTGTACTGGACGACCGGTGTCTCCACACGGACCGGGACCGACTTCGATACCTACATGGCGAGCTGGACCTACAGGTGGGGCGGAAAGCGGTAGTCTGGCAGAGGGCGGCGACCCGCGTTGGCCGTCGCCCTTCCGAGCTCGCCAGCGGTCAGTTGCCGCCCTGACTCGACGGTGGCACCATCCCGTTGGCCCGCATGTACACCACGAGGTTGCCGTAGTGCTCGCCGTCGTGGGTCGCGTTCCAGACCAGGACCGCGAGACGGGTCATTGTCGATCCGAAGAACTGGGTCTGCTCCATTGCCTTGGCATCCGTCATCTCGTATGCACTATTGCAGTAGGCGACCGAGGCCTTCATCCCCTCGACGAGCGTCGCCTTGTCGGCGGACTTTTCGAAATCTGCGTGCTCGGGTTGGGGCGTCCCCAGGGCACCAGAGCAAAACAGGTAGTGGGCATTGGCCACATGGCCCAGGATTTCCGACATACTGCGGACCGACGGATTCGGCTTGTACCCGTACAGGCTATCGGGCACCTGCTCGACCGTCGACACCAACCACCCGCCCAGGTCGTTGAACCGCGGCGTGACCGAGCCCACGACGGCCCCATCGGTTGACGCCGGCGTTGCCGGCGGAGCACAGGCCGGGATGGCAGTCACCAGCAACAGCACGGGGATCAGTGCATGCTTCATGGAGCAATCCTCCTCAAGGGTGGCGCGTGCCGGGCAGCCAGTTCGATTCCACCGGGCGCAAAGGGACGACAAGGGACGACATGGATTTACACGACCGTTCCGCGGGAGGCAAGCCGCGGCCGGCCAGACAGGCCGAACTCGGCCGATTAGGATGCCCATGAAATACCCAATCCGCGCCTGCCTGGTCCTGTCGCTGGCCACGGGCGGATTCGCCGCACCGACCATGCAGGCCCAGGACCGCCCCCGCGCCAGGACGCTGGGCGTCGCCCCCGGCATCCTGCCGACCGGCGCGCTGAACGCGATCACCGACGTCCCCGGCGTGCTCGTCGGCCAAACGACGGTTGTTCGGGGCGATTCCATCCGCACCGGCGTCACCGCCATCCTCCCGCACGGCGGCAACCTCTACCGCGACCGGGTGCCCGCAGCGGTCTTCGTGATCAACGGCTTCGGCAAGCTGATCGGGACGACCCAGCTCCACGAGCTCGGCGAGTTGGAGACGCCGATCCTGCTGACCTGCACCCTCTGCGTCTGGAAGGCAGCCGACGCGATGGTCGGCTACCTCCTCCAACAACCGGGCATGGGCGAGGTCCGCTCCATCAATCCTGTGGTCGGCGAGACCAACGACGCCTACCTCAACGCGATCCGTGAACGGCCGATCACGAGCGCTGACGTGGTTGCCGCATTGTCCGGTGCGCGCTCCGGCCCAGTGGCAGCGGGGAGCGTGGGGGCCGGCACGGGCACCCTCACCCTCGGGTGGAAGGGGGGCATCGGGACTTCGTCACGCCGGGTGCGCGTGGGTGACAGCACATGGACCGTCGGCGTCCTGGTCCAGACCAACTTCGGCGGCAGCGGGGGGCTCCTCTTGATGGGGGTGCCTGTCGGCCGCCTCCTGGGGCGCGATGGGCTGTCGGGGGCGGCCGCTCCGCGGGGCCCGACCGGTTCGATCATGATCGTGGTGGCGACCGACGCACCACTCTCTGACCGGAACCTCGAACGTCTGGCATCGCGCGCCGCGATCGGCCTGGGACACACCGGCGCCACGGCCGGGAACGGCTCCGGCGACTACGTGCTGTCCTTCTCGACCAATCCTGCTGTCCGGCGGACCGCCGGCGCACCGTGGCTCGACTCGCCCCAGCTCGGCAATGACGTCATGAGTCCCCTCTTTGCCGGCGTGATCGAGGCCACCGAGGAGGCGATCGACAACGCCCTCTTCGCGGCCACCACCGTTACCGGTAACGGCCACACCGCGGAGGCGTTGCCCGTCGATGAGGTCCTGACGCTGCTCCGTGAGCGACAGGCACTCGTACTCCCGCTTCCCGTTCCGGCAACGCGCCCGTAGTATCGGTAGGCGAGACTCAATCGCCGTCACCCAGGAATCCCAATGGAACTGCTGCTCGACTTC
>SPDF01000028.1 GCA_004525055.1 Gemmatimonadales bacterium
ATCCTAGGCGCCCCCCGCCCTATCTCGCGTTTCGATACAACAACTCCACTAGCTCATCGTACATTGCTCCGGATTGTTCTGGGTCGCCCGAGCGAATCGCGCTGGCGGCACAGTGTTCGAGGTGGTTCCGGAAGAGAATGCGGGCGACTCCGCGCAGCGCCTCGTGCACCGATGAGACCTGGGTCAGCACGTCCGCGCAGTAGCGCTCCTCTTCCAGCATCCGCTGGAGGCCGCGCACCTGCCCCTCGATACGTTTGAGCCGATTCAACGCAGCTTCCTTGAGCACCGGATCTACCGCCACGGCGTGGGTGCCGTCGCCGGGACGGGCGCAGGCGCATGGCGCCGAGGACTCGTGGGCGGAGATGTCGGGGGTCGGCGTGGATGCAGACATCAGGCCCTCCGGAGGCGCAGGCTGTTCGTCACGACTGAAACACTACTGATGGCCATGGCCGCCGCCGCAATCGTCGGCGTGAGGAGAATCCCGAAGATCGGGTAGAGCGCACCGGCTGCCACGGGAATGCCCACCACGTTGTAGGCGAAGGCCCAGAAGAGGTTCTGCTTGATGACGCGGAGGGTGCGGCGCGCCAGCCGCACCGCCTCCGGGACGCCGGCCAGGTCCCCGCGCATCAGCGTCACGTCGCCCGCCTCGACCGCCACATCGGTACCGGTGCCGATGGCGATGCCGACATCGGCCTGGGCCAGCGCCGGGGCGTCATTGAGTCCGTCACCCACCATTCCGACGACTTGGCCGTCCGCCTGCAGTCCCTGCACCACATCACGCTTGTGCTCCGGCAGCACTTCTGCGATCACCCGATCGATCCCGACCTGGCGTGCGACGCTTTCGGCCGTGCCGCGTGCGTCGCCGGTGAGCATCACGACATCCAGTCCGAGCGCGCGTAGTGCCGACACGGCAGCGGCGCTGGTCGGCTTGATCGGATCGGCCACGGCGATGACGCCCGCCGCGGCGCCGCCGATGGCGACAAACACCGGCGTGGCGCCGAGATCAGCCAACTCGTCCGCCGCCCCGTGAAGTGCGGTGCTGTCGATGCCCCAGTCGGCAAGGAGTGTACGATTCCCCACCAGCACGCCCTCGTCGTTGACCACCCCGACGACACCCTTGCCCGGAAAAACCTGGAACGATCCGACGGAGGGAATCGTGAGGCCGCGGTCGGTGGCGGCCGCCACGATCGCTTCCCCTAACGGGTGTTCACTCATCCGCTCGAGCGCGGCGGCGGACGCCAAGACACTCGCCTCCTTCCCTGCCCCGGCCAGCCGGACTTGCGTGACTGCAGGACGTCCCTCGGTGATGGTACCCGTCTTGTCGAGCACAACCACATCCAACTCGGCGGCCCGCTGCAGGACGTTACCGCCCTTGAAGAGAACGCCGCGCTCGGCGCCGCGACCGGTGGACACCATCACTGCGGTGGGCACGGCCAGCCCCATGGCGCAGGGACAGGCGATGATGAGCACGGTGACGGCGGCGGCGAGCGCACGGACCACGCGCGGCTCTGGGCCGACGAAATACCAGATGGCGAAGGTGCCGAGGGCGATCACGATGACCACCGGCACGAAGACGGCCGCGATTCGGTCGGAGAGCTGCTGGATCGGCGCCTTGGCTCCCTGTGCCTCGCGCACCATGCGGATGATCTGGGCGAGGACGGTGTCGCCGCCGACGCGGGTGGCGCGGAAGCGAAAGGCGCCGGCCCGATTGAGGGTGGCACCGACGACGTTGCTGCCTGGCTGCTTGGCGACCGGGGTTGGTTCGCCCGTCAGCATTGCCTCGTCAACCGACGTGGTGCCCTCGAGGATCACGCCATCCACCGGAATCGTCTCGCCGGGGCGCACGAGGAGTTCGTCGCCGGTCCGCACCTGATCAAGCGGAAGCTCGACGACTTCCCCGCCCCGCATCACGTGCGCGGTGTCCGGGCGCAGCGCGATCAGCTTCCGGATAGCTGCCGAGGTGCGCCCCTTGGCGCGCGCCTCGAGATAATTGCCGAGCAGGATGAGCGCGATGATCCAGACGACAGCTTCGTAGTACACGTGCGGTTCGACGCCGCGGGCCAGGAAGAACGGGGCGCCGACCGTCATGGCGAGGCTGAAGAGGAACGCCGCGCCGGTGCCGACGGCGACGAGGGTGTTCATGTCGGCGCCACCGTGCCGGGCCGCGGCCCAGGCGCGCACGTAAAAGTGGCGGCCGGCCCAGAAGACAATCGGCAGCGTCAGGAGCAGCAGGGTCCAGCGCCACGTATCGGCGCCGACACCGAAGAGGGACGGAGCCACCGATCGGAGGGCATCGCTGAGCGGCATCATCAGGCGCATCAGCGGGTCGGCTGCTCCTTGGGCCGCGGCCGCCTCGCCGAGCGGAAGGCCGATGAGCATGGCGATGGCGGCGGCGACGAGACTGATCGTCACCTTGCGGCGCAGGGTCTTCAGCTCGGCGGCGAGGCGCAGTTCGTCGGCGGTCTCCGCGTCTCCAGGCAAGGCCTCGGGGCGGGGCAGCTCGGCGCCGTAGCCGGTGTCGCGAATCGTGGCGACGAGTGAATCGGGAGAGGCGACCGCCGCGTCAAATTCGACGGTGGCGGAGTTGGTCATCAGGTTGACGTTGGCAGAGGCCACACCGGGGGTACGCTCGAGTGTACGCTGGATGCGCGCGCTGCACGCAGCGCAGGTCATTCCGGAGACGGGGATGGTAACCCGATCGGTGGTGGTGGGCATGGCTGCTATCCAATCATCCCGCGCTCGGCGCGGCGGTGGCGCGATAGCCCTCATCCGAGACGGCGGCAGCGATCTTGGCCGCATCGTTCTTGGAGGGGTCAAAACGGACTTCGGCCCGACCGATCTTGACCAAGTCGATTTCCACGCCGTCGAGCGCGGCGAGAGCCTTGGTGACGGCGTTGAGGCAGTGCCCGCAGGACATGCCTTCGATGTGAAGGGTCAGGTTTTCCATAATCCAATCGCGTAGTAGTGAGTACTACCAATCAGGTCTGTTGATCTTGGTGGCCGAATCCTCGAGACTTCGGCCAGGTGCTGGCCCTAGATCCGCAGCGGCGAGAACAGAATCCAAAGTATATAGGGGAGGGGGGTATGTCAATGGGCTTGCTTAATCCGCTTGAAGTTCTTCTCCAGCAGGCATTTGCAAGATGAGGCGGTGGTCTGGCGGCTACGAAGCCGAGGGCTGTAAGTTGCTTAACATGTTGTTGCATAGCGTTTTATGCTGCAGCACTGAAAGGCGGGGCATGCAAAGTGCACTGGGGCGCATATATGGTAGACCACCGCGACTCCTTTCGCTCATCCTCCCAGGGGGGAGAGATCGAAGCCCTTGATGTGAGGGTTCCGCTCCTCCGTCTGAAGGGAAGCTCGTGGGACGCGGTTGCACTCGAGACCTGGCTTGAGGCGCTGTCCGGATTGCTCGCCCCCGAGCTGCCTCACGACCTGATGGCTCTCTGGGTGTATCCACCCGAGGGGCCGGCGGTCCTGGTCGGTCCATCTGAACTGGCGCAGGACCATCTCGAAGTTCCCACGCCGGCGCCCCATCTCGGCCAGGATGAACTCTACACGATGGAGCAGCGGATCCGGACGGCGGGGTATGCCTCCGCCGTCTGCATGGCGGTGCCCCATGGCGACCGCGACGTCGGGCTCCTACTCCTCGCCGATCTCCGTCCCGCCCGCTATGGCCTGCCGGAAGCGGTGCTGCTGCGGAACGTTGCCGACTCCCTCGGGCCGACCCTGGCGCGGGTTGCTCGGCAGGGCAGAGCGCCGCTTGCCGCGCCGCGGGAGGACGGTTCGCCGCCTCCGCCGGAACGGCGGCGCTCCGAGCCGGGTCGAAAGCTCGCCGAGCTGCATGAGCTTCTCGCGAAGCTCGGGCTTGCCGAGTCGGCAGCACGCACGCCGAGGGAGTTCGCGGAATTTATTTCGCAGGCGCTTCAGCCGATGCTCCCCCACGACCGGATCCAGATCCTGGTGCCCGATGCCTCCGCACAGGAGCACTACCGCTTCGAACAACACGGGCCGGGCACCTTCTGGTCCGATCCGGCGCTCGTGGTCACACGCGAACAGTTTGATCCGGCGGCGCAGTTTGGCGACGCCGACGACATCCTCATCGGCGACACGCAGAACCAGTCCGGCGCACCCGCTTGGTGCCCCGATGCCCCTGGAGGCGCCGGCGACACGTCTCCGGCGCGTTCCGTCATCGGCGTGCGGCTCCTCTCGCAGACTCGCGTGGCAGGGTACCTCCTCCTGGGCGGGAGCGGCCCGGAGTTCTTTCGGGAAGACGATCGGGAGCTCCTGAGGCAGGTGGCCCCGCTGGTCGCCGTCAGGGTAGACAGTTTCCTCCTCGCCTGGCAGGTGCAGGTGATGCGCTCTCACTTGAGCGTGCTGCGCAACGTCCCGGCGCACCTGGGGCGCATCGCGGAGGTCCTGGCCACCACCGCGCATATTGGTGCCGCGACGCGGCTCTTTGCCCGTGAAGCCTCGACGGTGCTGCCATTCGACCGGATGGAATTTTCGCTGAAGCTTGGCGACGCGGATGAAGTCGTCGTCGTGGCGCCCGGTGATGCGCACCCCTTGCCCGATCTACCGCTCATATCGGTCGCCGGCACGGAAGTGGGACGGGTGCTTCGCGGCGAGCTCCCGCATGTCTACGCTTCGGCACGGCGCCACCTCGAGACAGAACTCGGCGCAGGGCAGCCGACCGCGGCCTTGGTGGTACCGCTCCGGGTCGGTGGACGGATTTTCGGCTGTCTCACCCTGCTCGCAGCAGGCGCAGACGCGTTTACCCGTGCGGATATCGCCCTCGCGCAACAGCTCGCCGACCTGCTCGCCCCCCATCTCGAGCTGTTGCGCCGTGCGTCGATGTCGTCGCCGCCGGTGGCGCCGGGATGGAGACGCCGACCGTAGGTAGGCGTCTGGCGGGGCCGTGGGGCAGGGCGCAGTAAACGAAACGGGCGCACCATGGTGCGCCCGTCCGTATGTCTGCCCCGCGGCCCTGCCTAATTCGGTGCGTGCACGCCGGGCCCGCCGTAGTTGCGATTCCCACCCAGTGTTGGCCCGCGGAACTCAAATGAGTCTGAGTTGTCCATCTTGGCGATGACCTGCCGCACCGAGCCCGGGAATGATTTCGTCTGTCCGTTCTTCCCGAAGGGGTCGGTGTACCAGACCTCGGGACCGTCGGCGTTGCGCAGGCGATTTCCGTTGATGTCCACCTGCCGACGCACGCCGTTGAATGGCGAGCGCGGATCGTCATATGCCAGGGAGGTCAGTGTCCCGTTGGCGGTGGCCTGGTCGCAGAGCGAGCCCTTGGCCCGGTCACCGTTTGCCTCGGTGGCAAAGCACATGTCCACCGTGCGTCCGGTCACGCCCGGCAGTGCCGGATCGTAGAACCGACTCGGATAGAAGACCTGGAAGTATGGGTCGATGCTCGCCAGGGTCTGGCCGGACGCGTTCCGCAGGCTCGCGCTGATTTGCCAGCTTTCATGCATTGCGGAACCAAAGCTTGAGTTCTGTCCGGGCGGCACCAGCATGTGCCGCTCGATGCAGGCCCGGTCGGGCACGGTCCGCTTTCCGCCGCCGCTCGGACTGTTCAGCGGGGTCGGGGAGCCGACGGTCAGATGCACGTTGTGGTCACAGGACTCGACCATCTCGCCCGGGACGCCAATGGCTGCCATGACGGTCATGCCGATCCGGGTCCCACCGGTGCATTCCACCTGGTATACCAGTTCGTGCAAGTTGTTGGTGAAGGCGTCCTTGGAGTGGGTGCCCTGATGGAGCTTGGTCAGCACGTCACACGTGATCTCCAGCACCGAGCTGGCTACGCCGTCGCCGAGGTCGAAGGGAACGTCATTCTCCCATTCGATCTTGTGCCCGACGTGGTCTTCGTTCCGTACGCCCGTCGGATCCCAGATCGCCAGTTGTTCGTTGGCGTACCCGAAGGGGATCGGGCCGATGCGTCTGTACAGGTCGGACCCGCGGGGATCGCGGCCATGCTCGTGGCCGAAATGACAGCCGGTGGCTGGATCGACCGGGGGATGCCAGGTCGGATAGAGTTTGCCGTCCGGGCCGACGACCGAGTACTCGTTGTGGATCTCCGCGGTGCAGTCGTCGTTTGGACCGGGCTGCCAGAGATTGTAGGCGACGCTCACTCCCGTCGCGACTGGCGGGGAAGGCGCACCGGAGTCATCGGCACAGCCGGCCACGGCGGCGCCGAGGAGTGCAGCGGCCAGGGCGCGGATCGGGAGAGGCAGGGCAGGGTGTCGCATTGTTCCTCCGCTCAATGAATCACCAGTGCGACGCCGAACTGGAACGAAGAGACGCTGGCGTCTCCCGCGATGATCGACGTGGTGACCGTGTTGTCTTCGGTGTGCTCGAAATTCAGATTACCGGAGAGGCTGTACTGGAAATTGAAGTAGGGGTTGATCGAGTAGTTCTTCCCGATCCGCCATTCATAACCCACGCCCAGGATTCCTCCCGGCCGCGTGGTGGAGATGACATCCACCGAGTCGCTGGCGCGATATCCCGTGACGCCGAAGCCGCCCTTCACGTAGGCCGCGCGCGCCGGCCAGGGATACCAGAGGGCGACGGCGAACGCGCTCCAGGATCGCCGGGTGGCGATGTCCTGCGAATTGGTCCAGCCGTCGAGCTCGGCGCCGACCAGCCACGACTCGGAGAGGGTCCCACCGGCCCGGATCGAGGCGGCGAGGTCCGTCCCGCTTTGGTCGTTGCAGATCTCGCAGTTGAGGTGTCCAGAACCAACGCCGAATCCGAACCCGTACCAGAAACCTTGGCGGGTGTTGGGGTGCTGGGCAGTGACGGGCGTCACAAAGAGCACCATCGCGGCGGCAATAAGAAGCAGTCGACTCATGTATGGAATCCTCCTGAGAGGGGACTCAGGTGCATGTTGGAGGCCGGGATGAGGCGGGACAGCGGGGCAGGGGGGCAGCGGGGCCGGACGACGTAAGACAATGCTGTGCCGGGCTTTCTGGGTTTCTGTCGAATCGTCAGTTCCCATTCCCGACTTGGCGGACAGGAATTGCACGGGCGAAGCGCGAAATTGCATGAAAAAATGCGGGGGGCAATCGCCCTCCCGCAGATTTCGCTCACCACCCCAATGTGCCGTCGGGCTACGCCGTCTGTGGAACAAATCTGCGGAGAATGAAGGCCAGCAGCAGCATGACACCGAAGGCACAAACAATCACCGGCCCCGTCGGCAAATCGTACTTGAACGACACGGCAATGCCGGCGGCCGAGGCCAGAATACCCGCAAACCACGAAGTAATCGCGAGGTATTTCTGATTGGACGTGAACTGGAACGCCACCGCGGCCGGCACCACGAGGAACGAGAAGACCAGCAACACACCGGCAATGGGAACGGAGAGGGTGATCACCACGCCGAAGCTCAGGTAGAACCAGAAATCCCACCACCGGATGCTCCACCCATTGGCGAGCGCGGTTTCGGGCTCGAACGAGATCGTGAGGAAGCGGTTCCGCAGGACGAAATGGAAGACCCCCAACGCCGCATACACCGCGGCCATCTTGAGGATGGCGGGCCAGGTTACCCAGAGCAGGCTCCCGACCAGGATGTCCTTGATCGCTTCGCCTCCCCGCGGCACCCGATCGGCTACGAGGATTGCGGCCGCAGACGCCACGACGTATACGATGCCGATGATGGCCTCCTGCGGTACCCGTCCCTTTTCGTGGGTGCGGGTGAGCGCGAAGAGGGCGGCGCCCAGGGTGGTGAATCCGAGGGCGTAGACGTAGGACATCGTTGAACCGGGTTCGGAACCGGCGAAGATGGCCACCGTGGACCCGAGCGCCGCCATCTGTGCAAGCGAGAGGTCCACGAAGATGACCTCACGCGCGATGATGTGGAGGCCGAGGTAGGAGTGGATGGCCACGATGACCATGCAGGCCGCCAGCGGCGGCAGGATCAGGTCGAGCATCGGCTCAGCTCTTCTCTCGGAAGGCGACAGCGAGGCCATTCACCCATGTGTCCACGAGCTCAAAGTAGGTGGCGACGCCGGGGGCGCCGAAGGTGTTCTCCGGCACGACGACGGCGGTGGCGCCGGTCTTGGCCGCCATCTGATCGATTTGCGACTTCGGAAAGTAGTTCGAAGCGAAGAGGGCCGGAATCTGCCGCTCCTTCATGAGCGCGATGACGCTCTCGACGTGCCTTGGCGTCGGTGGAATGCCGGGCTTTGCCTCGACGTAGGCGGCGCAGGTCACCTGGAAGCGGACGCTGAAATAGGCCCACTCCTTGTGGTAACAGGCCATTTCCTTGCCCCGGAAGTCGCTGCCGGCCTTGAGCCAGCCGCCGAGCTGATCGGCGAGCGGCTTGCCGTGCAGCACCGTCTTCGCAATGAATCCATCAAACTGACCCGTCTTGAGCAGGTTGAAGGCGGTGGCTGGCGTGAGGATGTCGACGAGATTCTTCCCGATGGTGGCCTCGAGGACCTTCTTCTCAAATTCGAGTTCCCGCGCCCGGTAGTAGTCGCTATTCGCTGGATCCACCTTGGTCAAGCCTGTGAGAATGTTTCGGCCGATGATGATCCCGTTGATCGGGTCGGTGTGAATGTGGGGGTTTCCGGTGGCGTGGATGTCGCCGCCGGCACGGCTGAGTGAGGCCGGCACCTCGAGGAGGGTGATGCCGGTATAGACGGCCACATACCCCGGTGCCCCAGCCATGATCTTTCGGTTGCCGGCACGGTCGAGCAGGGTCGGCACCCAGAGTTCGAGGTCGAGGCCGGTCGTCACGAAGAGGTCCGCGTCTCGGAGCAGCGCCACGAAGCTGGGCTTCGGCTGGACGAAGTGCGGGTCTTCATCGCCTTGGGCGATGGACGTGACGGTGCCGCGGTCGCCCACGACTTCCCGCGCAATCGATCCATAGGTCGTCAGGCTGGTGACGACCTTAATCTGGGTGGTTGGCGGCGCGACCAGGAACGCAGCCAGGGCGAGCACTATGGATGCAAGCATGTCAGTAGATCTCGTGTTTATGGGGGCCCATCGCCCAAACGACCTGGAGTGTCAGGTTGTCGAGCGATCCGGTGGAGTCGAGATGATTGCGGAACGCCTGGAGTCGGAGGTACACGAACTCGCTTTGCCACCATGTGGCGACGGCAGTCGCGCGCCAGGTCGCGTCGTCGGGTCCGACGGGCGCCTCGACGTAGTCGTACCGGCCCCCTACCACCCAACGCTTGCTGAGGCGCCAGCTCAAGTCGGAGTACATCCCGTAGCGAGTGGTGGTCGGCGCCTCGCTGAGGCGCTGGAGTCGGTACCCCTCCGTCCGCCAGGTGATTTCTTTCCGCGTCCCGGCGTCCGGAGGCCGGTAGGTGAAGCGCAGGTCGGCGCCGAAGAGACTGCTCTTGAGGCTAGAGTCACCATTCTGTGCCGCAATGCCGGTGAAGCCAAGTTGCACATAGGTACTACGGGAGAGCTGCCAGAAATTCTGCAGCCGGCCCAGGAGCGCCGGTTGGTTTCCGCCGTCGTTGAGCGATTCGCTCTCGATGGCGGCCGCCTGCAGGAAGATTTCCGAGGTGCCCTTGGCAATGGAGACTGGCAGTGTCGTGTAGAAGCTCGCGCCCACCCCGGCCAATCCATCCGGCGAAAGAAACGCCTGATACACCAGTGGGTAGTTGGTCTCCGGCAGGGCGTGGCGATGCCAGCGATTCAGTTCACCCACCGCCATCCGGTACTTGCCGACGTCCGCGCGGAAACGGCCGGGAAGGCCGGTCCAGTAGATGTACGCTTCCTCCACGCCGAGTTCATCCGCACCCCAGGTGAGGAAGATCTTGGTCGCCGAGTAGGGGTCGAGAGTCGCCTGAAACGATACCTCAACTTCTGCAAGCTGAAGGTCGAGCCCCTCGACGTCTGTCTGGGCAGCGAACTGCACATCGCCGGTGGCGCTGATCTCGGGGTTCATGGACGACTGGTTGCGCTGACGGCTGACGAACACCGTTGGGGTGGTGATCGCGGTGTCCGCGGCTGGCGGGGCACCCGCGGCCATTGCCGCGCTGTCGGCGGCGGCGCGAATCGCGGCGAGTGGATCCTCAGCAGCATCTGCCGGCTGCACCGGCGTCGCGGCGACTGCACAGCGAGCAGTGACCGATGTGTTCACGCGTACGGTAAGAGCGGCCACGGTGGCCGCAAGCGAATCGACCGCTGCGTTTCCGGTCGGCTTCACGGCAGCCTGGGGAAGCGGCGGGGCGGCGGGGCAGTGCCCGGCGTCGAGGGAGTCCAGCCGGGCGGTCAGCGCCGTCACCGTACGGCGGAGCGAATCCACCGTGCCGGTGGGAACTCCCTGTGCCGCGGCGACGGACGCAGTGCCCCCCAGCATTGTTGTGGTCAAGACAGCCAAGCGGAGTAACGACCGCATGCGCCTCCTCATTCCTGTTGGAAGGAGCCGATGCGCGGGCTCCCGATGTCAATGGGAAGACTAACCGAGGAGGGTCAGGCGGGCGGGGCGCGGGAATGCTGGAGGTTGATGAATGCCGTGGACTGAGGGCTGGCTGCCGATCGCGCGATGATGCGGCTTGCGAGGGGTAGGGGGATCCCGACCGTGTGAGCGCTGCCGATGCCCTGCCGTTGGGCGGCAGCGGGTTGCGCCAGCGTGCAACGGTCGGCGTGGTGCGAACCGCCCTGCGCCTCCACGTGGGTCACCCCCGCGCATGGATCCTGTCCCGCCACATGGAACATGGCGCCGTCGGCCAGCGGAACGCCGAGCGTTCCGAGGAGGAAGAGGCCGCAAAGGAGGGCGGATCGGAGGCGGGCGGTCAGGGAACTCACAAGGTGGAATGTGCCGGGTCGGCGCGCCTTGGACAAGGCGCGCCGGCCCCGCAGTTCTTCAGGTCAGTGCGAGTGATCCCCAACCATTTTGGGCGGCTCCCCCGAGTGGGAATACGGACCCTTCGGGCACTTGATGGCCGGATTGGTGGGAGAAAAGACGCCGGCAGGATTGGTCTTCCAGAGCCAGACGTGCAAATCGTAGTGGTGCAGGCCGGGCGGCATGATCGGCTCATGCCCTTCCATCGGACCCTCGAGCTGCTTGCCGAAGATGGTGGGCGGCGTGTCACCGGCCACCGCGACCGGCGCGAACCACTCGGCCGCCACGAGTTTGAGCTGGTCGCCGACCGGTTCGTAGATCAGGACCTGCGGTTTGGCCGGATCGAGCGTGGGGCCGACGTTCGCCATGTTCAGGAAGTGGACGCCCATGCCGCCGGCCACATAGTTCATGGTGCCTTCGGTGTGGCCCTTCGGAAAGTCGACGCAAATGAGGGTCGAGAGAAAACCGTTGGCCACGGCGACGATCGGGTCCTGGTACTTCTCCAGCCCGGCCTGCACGCTCAGCAACTCCGGCGAAAGCCCTGCGGCTCCGCCCTGAGCGTGTGCGACCGATCCCATGGTCAATAGTGCGGTGGTGATCGCCAGCACGTAGCGAGGCAAGCGATGTGTGGTGCGGGAGAGGGCCG
>SPDF01000163.1 GCA_004525055.1 Gemmatimonadales bacterium
ACGGTGCTCCGGGATGTGTACGAGTCCGAGGCCGCCACCAACCAGCGGAACCAGGCCATCGGGATGCTGATGTACGCCTACGGCTACATCAAGGACAACCCTCTCCAGGCGGTCGACATCTACACCGAGCAGTGCTCGGTGGGCGTCACCAGCAAGGACCTGGCAATGATGGCGGCCACACTGGCCTTCGGCGGCAAGAACCCGGTCACCAAGAAGCAGGTGATGAAGGCTGATGTGGTCCCTGAAGTGCTCGCGGTCATGGCCACCGCCGGCCTGTACGACGACTCCGGCAAGTGGCTCTTCCGCACCGGATTGCCGGCCAAGAGCGGTGTGGGCGGCGGCCTTCTGGCCGTCTCGCCGGGCAAGTTCGGGATTGCGGTCGTTTCGCCGCCGCTCGATGACGCCGGCAACAGCATCCGCGCCCAGCGGGCCATCGCGGACATCTCCAACGCCCTGGGCGGCAATCCCTACGCCCAGTCCGGCGCCAAGTAGGCAGGACCACCCACCGTGTCGGGGGCGGGGTTGCGCATTCCTCGCCTCCGCACGGCCGGGTTGGCCTCCTTCCATTCTTCACGAGGACACACTGTCATGACCCACACGCCCGCCGGTCGGTCGGTCCTTCCACACCTGCGCGTCGCGCTGGTGGTCGCCCTCCTGCTGGTACCGGTGCGCGGCTTCGCGCAGGACATCTCGATGCCGCCCCCGGCGGACAGCACCGCGCAGGACAGCACGAAGTACGGGCCGGTGGAATTTGGGACGTCCGGGAATACCACCGCCGGCGAGTTCACGCCGGGCAAGGGGTTCCAGCTGTTCACCTCCGACAAGGCCAGCCTCAACATCAGCGTCTACGGCCTCTTCCGGTGGATCGACCAGACCCCCGGTGACCAGACCTACACCGACCATCTTGGGAACGAGCGGGATGTCTCGACCATGAACGCGATGTACTGGCAGCGGACCATGGTCTGGTTCACCGGCTTCTTCTGGAAGCCGCAGTTGCGCTACAACATCACCGTCTGGGGCCTGGGGGCGACGCAGCAGACCCTCCTGTTCGGCAACCTTCAGTACCGGGTCGGCCCCGCGCTGACCATCGGGGTCGGCATGGCGCCGAACCTGACGGTGCGCTCGATGCAGGGCTCCTGGCCTTTCTGGGCCGGCAGCGACCGGCAGATGACCGAGGAGTTCATGCGGGCAGGTTTCTCGACCGGGGCCTTCATCACGGGCCAGCCCCTGTCGCGCTTCTGGTACACCGCCTCGATCAACACCAACCTCAGTCAGCTCGGCATCACCTCGGCGAACGACGCCCGCTCCATGTCGTACAGCGGGAGCGTCATGTGGATGCCCACCACCGGAGAGTTTGGGCCCCGCGGCGGCTTCGGCGACCTCGAGTACCATAAGAATCTGGCCACGCGGTTCGGCGGGTCCTACGCCTACGCCCCGAGCGAGTACCGTGGCGCGCCGAACACCCAGCCCAACCCAAACGAAGCCCAGCTCCGGCTCTCTGATGGCGTGTACGCCTTTCAAACGGGGGCGCTGGCGGATGGCGTGACGGTCGAGAACCTGGCCTACAACGAGTTCGCCATCGACGCCGGCCTCAAGTACCGGGGCTGGAGCTTCCAGTCGGAGTACTACCAGCGTGAACTCTCCGATTTCCGCGCCGACGGGCCGCTGCCGCTCACCTCGGTAACGGACCGGGGCTTCCAGGCCCAGCTGGGGTACATGATCGTGCCGCGGCGGGTCCTGCTGTACACCTCCGTGGGCCGGGTCTGGGATCAATTCAATCGGGATCCGTACGAGATTTCCCCCGGCCTCAGCTTCTATCCGACCGGCACCCGCAGCTGGCGGTTGAACCTCCACACCATCAACGTTCACAAGAGCCCGACCGGATCCAGCTTCGGCTACTACACCGCTGGCCAGACCGGCTGGACCTACTCGCTCGGCACGGACATTCTGTTCTAATCTGCCAGGCACGCCGGCCGCTGATGCATCAGCAGCCGGCGCAACAGGCGATGTCCTCCGAACGCTGAACTCGACGCTGCGCCGAGGCGGAACATGATTTGGTTGGTGGAGACACTCCGCAGGCATCCGGAAATTGCGGTCTTCCTCACGCTCGCTCTCGGGTACGGCCTGGCCCGGGTACGGATTGGGCTGATCCAGCTCAACGCCGTGGTCGCGGTCCTGATCGCCGGGGTCGCCGTTGGGCAGCTGCAGATCGAGGTGCCTGCCTCCTTGCAGTGGGTCTTCTTCGTCCTCTTTCTCTTTTCCATCGGCTACCAGACCGGGCCGCAGTTCTTCCGCGGCCTCGGCCGAAGTACGCTGCCCCAGGTGTGGCTTACCCTGTTGCTCTGTGGGGCAGCGCTTGCCACGGTCTTTGCGCTTGCGAGCCTGCTTGGATTTGATGCGGGTGCCGGGGCCGGCCTCCTTGCCGGCGGCATGACCGCGTCGGCGACGATCGGCACCGCCAGCGACGCGATCGCCAGCCTTCCCTTGGAGTCATCCGCCGTCAGCAACCTCTCCACCAGCCTGACTGTCGCCTTCGCCGTCACCTACATGGTCGGCTTGCTCACTGAAATCTTCATTCTCACGAAGCTCGGTCCCTGGCTGATGCGCGCGGACATCGCCGCGGAGTGTCGGCAACTCGAGTCGGAGATGGGCGTTGAGGGGGGGGATGGAAGCGCGGAGTCCGCGTACCGCGGGATTGTGCTCCGGGCCTATGTCGTGCCGTCCCACCTCGATGGCAGGCCCGTCGCAGAACTCGAGCAGCTCTACTCTCCGGCCCGCGTATATGCCGAACGTCTCCGGACCCCGGAGGGGCTCGTTGAGCCAGCGCCCACGGACCGCCTCCGCACCGGGTTCGTTGTCGCACTCTCGGGAAACCGGGTGAGCCTGGTCGATCCGGCCAATCCCCTCGCCGGTACCGAGGTCGATGATCCTGAACTGCTGGATATTCCGACCGCTGCCGTAAGTGTGATCATCGCCGCGAAGGAATTTGCCGACCGTACAGTCGAGCATCTGGCGGAGACAGTCGGACGGGAGGATCGGAGTCGTGGGGTGTTCGTTCGCGAGATCCAGCGGGGAGGGAAGGACCTCCCACTCGGGCCGCGGCTGGTGGTGGAGGGTGGAGATGTCGTCACACTCGTCGGCCCGGCCGCAAAGGTCGAGCGGATCGCGCCGATGCTCGGTCATGTGCTCCCGCCCACCGCGAATACCGACCTCCTGGGCATGACCGTCGCCATCGCGATCGGCGGCATCGTGGGACTCATGACCGTCCGCCTGGGCGGCCTCGACGTCGGCCTCAGCCTCCCGGTTGGTGTCCTCCTCGGCGGACTGGTGGCCGGGTGGCTGCACTCGGTGCGCCCCACCGTCGCTGCGATGCCCGAGCGGGTACTGAACCTCTTCGATTCGATCGGCCTGACCGGCTTCCTGGCGGTGGTCGGTATCAACGCCGGTCCGGGCTTCATCGTGGGGCTGGCTGAGTCTGGCATTCCGCTGGTTCTTGCTGGGTTCCTGGTCTGTCTGATTCCGAATGTGGTGACCATCCTGACAGGGCGATACCTCATGCGCATGCACCCCGGCGTCCTCCTCGGCGTTTGCGCCGGCGCCGGGACTTCGGCGGTCGGGCTCGCCGCAGTGCAGGAGAAGGCTGGGAGCAAGATTCCGACGCTGGGGTACGGGGTCAGTTTCTCGGTGGGCAATTTCCTGGTCGCGCTCTGGGGGACCGTACTGGTGATGGCACTGGGGGCCTGAGCGAGGCACTGTGATCCCGACTGTGTCGCATCCACCCCTCACTGCTGCACGGCAGGGGGGTGGGGCCCAGTTCCCGATCATACTGCAGAAGGTTGCGGAAAGACTCTCCAACCCGTTGGCAGCCCGATGGTTGTCGTGCGTCAAATGGGATGGCACTCCTCCTGCTCTTCATCACTCCCGGAAGTCGACCCTTTTCCGGAGTGACGAACGATGCAGTTCCCGAATACTATTCCCTCGTTGACATCGAACGCCTCAGGTGCCGACCGGCAGGTCCAGGTCGCTTATGCCCGCGCCTGGGAGGCGCTGGTCGAAACACACCGCGCCGAGGCCGCCACGTTCGTCGAAGCCCTCGCCCCGCTGGTGTCGGTGGACGAGGCGCTCGACGCCTATTTTCGCGAGGTACCTGTCCCAGTCGGCATGCGCGACGCCGTGCGGACCGGTGCCTTCCTCCGGATCGATTTCTCGGCGCTCGACGCGCCGGGTACCGATGGAACACCGACCGGTTGGGCGCTCTTGAATCCCGGCATCTTGCTCGGCGTCACGCGGCGGATGGCCTCTGCTACGCAGGAAGCGCGGCGCCGGATGACACTCGCCACCGCCCGCGCCCTCGAAGGGCTTGCCGCCACCCACAAGTCGAACGCGTTGATGCTCGCGGGCACGCGCGCGGGCTCGTCGGAGGACGGCGTCCGCCACTACATCCGGACCATGGACCTGCCTGCTCACCAGGCGCAGATGGTCTATCAGCAGGCGCTCGCCGCCATGGCCGAAGTCGAGCTCGACGCGCCGGTGGCACAGGAGGAGTCGGTCATCGCATCACCGGCCCCGACCCGGATTCCGTTCCTGAAGGTCTGGGCCAGGGCCAGCTGACGCTGGCCGGTGGGGCCGGGAGGCGGCGGGGCAGGGGGCCGGTCGTCCCGCTGCCCCGTCTTGCGTTCAGCACCAGCGGTGATACGATAGCAGGAGGAACCCGCGCTGAACAACGGAGGGGTGTGATGAGTCTCGACTTGCTCCGGGAGTTCGGTCAATACGCAGGCCTCGTGGCAGTGCTGGTAGCCATCATCAGCCTGACTTCGCAGGTCCGTCGCCACACCAAGTCCCTTCATGCACAGAATTACGCCAAGGCGCTCGAGCGACTCGGAGCCACCCAGTCCCGCTTGAGCAGCGATGCGGACATGTCGCGCATTCTGAGCCTCGGAGTGCGAGATATCTTC
>SPDF01000276.1 GCA_004525055.1 Gemmatimonadales bacterium
CCCCTGAACAAGCCGAGGCGCTGCGGGCTGTCTTCCCCGGCATCGAATGGCACGCGCTTGCGCGCACGGTGTTTCTGCCGGCCGAACCGCGCCTTGAGTCGATCGGGAAGGGCACAGTCCTGGTCGTCTGTGCCGGGACCAGTGACCTGCCGGTGGCGGAGGCCTTCGGCAATCGAGTGGAGCGGATGGTCGATGTGGGCGTGGCTGGTCTCCACCGGTTGATGGCGCAGAGCGACCGGCTTCGTGAAGCGGCGGTGGTCATCGTGGTGGCCGGAATGGAGGGCGCCCTGCCGAGCGTTGTGGGCGGCCTCGTGGGCGTGCCCGTCATCGCCGTGCCAACGAGTGTCGGGTACGGAGCGTCGTTCGGGGGGATCGCAGCGCTGCTCGGCATGCTGAACAGCTGCGCCGCCGGCGTCACCGTAGTGAACATCGACAACGGCTTCGGCGCCGCGGCGGCGGCGACTCGTATCAACAAGCAGGGACAATGAGCGGGCTCGGGATCACCGTGAGCTGCACGCTCGCCGGCATGGCGGCAGGGTACCTGGCGGCCCGTCGGCTCAGCTCGAAGCCTCTCTCCCGCCACGCCGGATTGCCGGATGCCGCGACCCCCCATCTCCTTCCTGACCCCGCCCTCGAGTGGTTGCGTCGCGCGGTTGGCGCCCTCGGCGTCTGGGCCATCGAAACCAAGGGGCCTGGGCAGGGCGCGCGGATCTACCAGAGCCTCGCCGCCGAGTGGCGCGCAGCGGACGCCGAACTGGAACTGATTGAGGAGCGGCTGAGCGCATCGGCCCGACGCGATGGCGAAGGCGCCGAGCGGCTCGATGCGGGGCTGCTTCTCACCGTGTCGGCGGGAGGGGCTGTGGTGGCCGCGCTCCTTCCCAGCGCCACCACTCAGCCGATGCAGGTGACGGTGCGCAGTGATCTGGCGGCGCTGCTGGACGGGATAGGGCGGCGACCGGTCCTCCATGATTTGGCCCAGGTGCAGGACGGCCTGGCCATCGAATCGGTCGAGAGTGTCGGGATGCGTCTCGCGTACCAGGTGGAGCGCATCGCCGGGGCGGAGGCGTACGTCGCCGCATTGGAGGGAACCGGTGTGCGCGTCATCGGTGTCTCGGGGCTGGCGGATCGTCGTGCACTGGGGCAGATCCTCCGTGCCGACTCGGCGCTTGCACGAGTGGCGCGCGGCGCGGAGCCGGAAACATCCAGTGGCGATCCGCTCGGTGGGTCGGCCACCGACCGTCGCCGACATCCGCCCGCGCGAGTGTCACCGATGCTCAAACAGGATGAGGCGATTGGCGGAGTTGCCTGGCGGGTTCCGGATGGTGGCCTGGTGGGCCCTGAGGCAGCCAGGGAGGTCGACGAGGCAATTCGGGCAGCAACGCCACGGTTGGAGATGGCCCTGCGGCTCGCCGCCGAGACCGACCGGGCCATCAAGGATCCGCTCACGGGCCTCCTGAACCGGCGGGGCCTCTCGGAGCGGATGAGCCTCGTGGGGCCGGAACGCGGTGCGCTGATTTCCCTCGACTTCGACAAGTTCAAGCTGCTGAACGATACGCTGGGCCACGCGGCGGGAGACGCCGCCCTGATCCACCTGGCGCGGATACTCGAGGAACAGGTCCGCGGCGTGGACTGCGCCGCACGAGTCGGCGGAGAGGAGTTTCTGCTCTGGCTGCCGGGGACGTCGCTGGAGGAGGGCGTCCAGGTGGCGGAACGGATCCGTGTCCGCATCGGCACCGGCGAGTGGGACTGGCAGGGGCGCTCCTGGCCCCTCTCCGCGTCCTTCGGGGTGGCCGGATGGCCGGAGACGACGCGAAGCAAGGAGAACCTCGCCACGCAGGCGGACGCGGCGCTGTATGCCGCAAAGCGGGGTGGTCGGGACCGGGTGGTGACGTGGAGCTCCGGAATGAGCGCCTCGGCCGAGTAGCAAGCCCGTCGCCCTCCGCGCAGGGTTATTATCTCCGGATGTTGGTGCGTTGTAGTGCGGACTCAAGACTCTGGAGGCTCGATGCGCGGCACACGGACGTTCCTGACCCTGATCGCGGCAACGGCGCTGGCCACCGCGTGCACCAGTGACCGCCCGACGGCGGAGGAGCGGAAGGCCATCGCCGAAGAGGGGTTCATCTACGGCCTCCCGCTCGTGATGAACTACGCGACGATGTACGCCTTCGCCGTCGACTCCACGTCGGACCAGTACCAGGCGCCGTTCAACCAGGTGAACAACGAGGCACGCGTCTTCACCTACCAGGACACGACGGTGGTGACGCCGAACAGCGACACGCCGTATTCGATGCTGTGGCTGGACCTGCGGGCGGAGCCGCTCGTGCTGTCGGTCCCGGCGGTGGACTCGAGCCGCTACTACTCGGTGCAGCTGGTGGACGGCAACACCTTCAACTATGGCTACATCGGCAGCCGTGCCACGGGGCACGAGGCGGGCGACTACCTGGTCGTGGGGCCTGACTGGAAGGGCGACACCCCGGCCGGCATCCAGAAGGTCTTTCATTCCGGCACCCAGTTTTCGCTCGTGATCTTCCGCACCCAGCTCTTCGGCCCGGCCGACATGCCCAACGTCGTGAAGGTGCAGTCAGGCTACCAGGCGCGCCCTCTCTCGGCGTATCTGAACCAGCCGGCGCCGCCCCCCCCGCCGGTCATCGATTTCCCGAAGGTCACGCCGGCACTGGTGAAGACCGATTTCTTCCGGTACCTAGATTTCGCGCTCCAGTTCGCCCCGGCAGGTCCGGAGGAAGCGGCCATCCGGGCGCGGCTCGCGAAGATCGGGGTGGGCCCGGGCAAGGCGTTCGACTTCTCCGCGCTTTCGGATGCCGAGAAGGTGGAAATTGGCCTCGGCATGAAGGCCGGCGAGGCCAGAGCGGAGAAGGCGGCCGCCAACCTCGGGAAGGACATCAATGGGTGGAAGGTCAGCTCCGCTTTCGGAGACCGGGCCTTCTACAACGGCGACTGGCTGCTCCGCGCTGCTGCCGCCAAGGCGGGCATCTTTGGCAACGACGCCGCGGAGGCGATGTATCCGATGACCCGGGCGCTGGCCAGCGGCGAACTGCTCGACGGCAGCAAGCACAACTACGTGCTGACCTTCCCCGCGGGGCAGCTGCCACCGGTGAACGCCTTCTGGTCGGTTACGATGTACGACGGCAAGACCCAGTTCCTGATCAAGAACCCGATCG
>SPDF01000094.1 GCA_004525055.1 Gemmatimonadales bacterium
CCGATCGTCACCCCGGCCGCCCGGCTGTTCTATCCCGCTTCCCCCTGGAACCCTGATGTCGCATTACTGGCTGCTCAAGACCGAACCGTCCACGTATTCGTTCGACGACCTCGAGCGCGAGCGGAGCACCACCTGGGACGGCATCAGGAACGCCCAGGCGTTGATCAATCTCCGTGCCATGCATCCGGGCGACGGCCTGCTGATTTATCACTCCGGCAAGGAGCGGGCGGTGGTGGGGCGGGGGACCGTGGAGTCGGCGCCGCGCACCGCCGGCAAGGTGACGGTCGTGGACGTCCGGTTCGAGGCCCGCCTGGCGAGCCCGGTGACCCTGGCACAGATCAAACAGGAGCCCGACCTGGCCGGGCTCCCGTTGATTCGCAATACACGCCTCTCGGTGATGCCGGTGACCGCCGATGAGTGGGAGGCGGTGTTGCGCTGCGCCGGCATGATCAGGGGCCGATGAGACTGTCACGCGCAAAATGGATCTGTGCCCATACGTTCGGGGGGAAACTGTCCGGCGAGAACTGCAGTGCCGAGTCCAGTGCCTGGCGGGCACGGATTCCCCCGATCGCTCCCAGGCCGTAGGCTGCACGGCCCTGGTAGATCATCACCACGTTGCCGAGGTAGCGTGCTACGAATTCTGCTTGGCTGAAGCCGAGGGAGTCGCTCGTCGGGTCGTTGGCGTTGTAGGTGGCCAGGCGCTGGTAGCTCGTCTGCATCTGAACGGTCAGCTGATCGCGTTGGAACGGCGATGGACCCTGTAACAGGTCCTTCTGAAGCGTATCTACGGTGGCCGGTGCACGGCGGGCGAGTGCCTGCACCGAATCGAGTTCGCCGTCTGTGCACTCGACGCAGGTGAGCCAGGCGTTTAACACGGCGCGATCGACAGGTTCCCGCTGGCAGGCAGCGCCCGCCACCCAGCCGAGAAGGACCACGACCAGCACCCCCCGCCTCCGCGTCAGTGGGTGGGGCATCATGGCCAGTCCAGCTGCAAGAGTGGGCAGGGCCAGGAAACAGAGGCTGCGGGCATGTCAGTGGCAGAAACGGACTGACATGTCTTCTTTGCTTCGCTCCGAATACCACCGCTGTTGAGCCATGACTCGTCGTGGAAGTTCGCTCGGTACACTTGGCCGGTGGTAAAACTGCTGACGATCGGATTGGAAGTCTCGCTGGGGTCCCAAATGCTAGTGCGCATGAGGTTGCTCTCCGGCCAGCCAAATTGAAGAAAGAAGGGGGCAAATCCGGCTCCGGCGTGTTGTAGGCTCAGTGCATGCCCGATCTCGTGCGCGAGCGTCTCCAACAAGTGGCCTTGGCGGATGAAGATGACCTCCGGCAGGCCTTCGTCCACGCAGTCATAGCCGTAAAATTTCCTGAATGTCCAATCTTGGCTCCACTGGTCCTCTCTCACGTAGAACACATTCAGGTGGCCGGCGACCATGTAGGGATTGTCATTGGAATTGCCGTCCTTCTGGAACGCGTCGCAGCCACCAAGAATCGCCGCGCCCAGCGCTGTGGATGGGTCGATCGTCGAAATAGGTCCATCGATTACAATCTCGATCCCCATCCGGTTGATTTCAAACAACCGTGACGCCTCTTTCGCTTCCGCGCTGGGGTCGAAACCAGATTCCGCGTATTCCACGACCACATGAATTGGAACTGTCCAACGAACGGGAAGTTGCTCCTGAATGTCTTGTCCGCCCGCTATCCACCCTGGTGCCAGATCGAGCACCGGAGCAGACCCTGCGGCGAAGACCGCCAGTTCGATGTTGCAATCCGGATCGGTCTCGGCGAGCGACGTATCGGGCCCGGAGAAACGACCCACCACGTCGGAAGGGCATGCCCCGCCGATGTTGCTATCCTGCAAGAGCCACTTGTCCTCAACCGCCGAGACTCCCGAGACGTGGACGACATCTCCCGTCCCGGCGGCGCCGTCGTCCGTCACGGTTACTGCGCTGGTATCGGCCAAGCTGCCGCCTTGGTGCATCGCGATCACCCGGAAGGTGCCTGCGGTGCCACCCGCGGTGTACAACCCGGCGGCGTCGATGGTGCCATAAGAATCAGAGGTGGTCCAATCTGCGAGGATCGCCGTCGTCGTGTTATCACTCATCGAGCCGATGAAACTGAACTGCTGCGTCGTGCCCACGGCGAGGGCCACGCCTGCCGGGGTCAACTCCACCGCCACTACTTGAGGAGGCGGCACTTGATCCGTATCACCGCCTCCAGTAGCCACCCCTTGGGTCGAATCCGGGAATGATTCCCGCTCGTGGCTGAATCCATTGCCCGTCACCGTTACCGCACTGGTATCGGTCAAGCTGCCACGTTGCTGCACCGCGATCACTCGATATCTCCCCGCCGTCGGTCCGGCCTGATAGTGCCCACTTGGTGAGATGGAGCCGCCTGTCGCTGACCAAGTGACAGTGATCGGGGTGGTCGACCCATCGCTGTATCGCCCTACTGCCGTGAAGTCTTGAATCCCACCTGTAGGCAGTGAGGTGAGAATCGGAGTCACCTCCACCGCCACTACGGTAGGTGAACCAGGGGCCCCGCTCCGGATCAGATAGGCTGCCACAACCAGGAGCACCGCAATAGCTGCGGCAGCTTTCTTGAGGTGAAACTCTTCGATTAGGCTGGCAAGTTTCATCGGGCCCCCGGCCGGCTGAGGTAATACCATCACTGCACCGAGGCGGGTGCGGGACAAATCGGTCGTGCGATCCGTCCCGCATCGCCTAGACCCCTAGGCGGGGGGCCATTTTGGCGGAGGCGGTGGCGTGCCACCTCCACCCCCACCCCAGATGAGATCCCAAAGCGCTTGTTCCCAGGCAGCTATTTGGCCCAGGTGCCAGTCCATCAGCGCGCAGCATTCTTTGGGGGTGAGCGACCCGATGCCTTTCTTCTTGTACTTGTTGATGATCCTGGTGGGTTTCCGGCTCTTCCTCTTCATGGACATTGTGTTCTCCCTCCCTCTCGGTGTTGGGTGTGGATGGTCAAACGACTACTACAACCGGGTGAGGCGCACCCGATACATCGTTGCCATATCCGGGTTCCGTAACGCTTCCGCTGCCCGGATCCGGAGCTCGAGGCTCTGTCTCAGATACACCAGATAAATGATTGGACGCGGGTGATCGAGTCGATTCGCCACTTGAATCGCCTCGGCTGCCTGTCCGCGCGCCAGGAGCAGTTCCGCCAGCAAGAGCTGCTCCTGCCCGAACGGTTCCTGCATGCCCCATTCGATGTGTGCACCGTCCCCCGATGGAGATACGCCTCCGAGTAGGGTGATGGCGCGGCCGGTGTCCGCCTCCAGGAGTGCGAGGCGGGCTGCGATGCTGTTGGATGTCGAAATGTCGAGCCGAGTGCGGCCGCGCTCGGCAAGAGAAGCAAGCGCGCGGGCCACCTTGGCAAGCTCCGCACGATCTCCCCTATGAGCCAACCAGATACCGTGGTACCACAGCCGCCCAGAGCCCATTTGCTGGTATTCGCCTCCCAGCTCGACAATGACAGTCGCGGCCCGCGCATCCATCCCAAGGCCTGCCGCCGCGTGAATCACGTAGAGGCCCTTGGCGGCAAATACTCCCGAAGCCACCGTACTGTCGAGCAACGCCTCGACATCTGAAAGGCGGCCGCGCGCCGTCAGGATTCCTTGGAGGCCTAGAATCGCTCCCCAGCGTGCGCCGACCGGGGCGCTGTCGGCTGCGAGGATGGATCGGAACGCCGCCTCGGCGCAGTCAGGGCTGGATTCGGAGGATGCGAGCACTTTGCCAGCCTGGGCCACCTCATCCGGGTACCCCTCGGCCGCTGCCTGCCAGGGCGTATTGCCAGGCCCGTGCTGCAGGCAGGTCAGACTGAGGTCGAGCTGCATGACCCAGAGACTGTCCGGATCGGTCAGGCGGAAAGTCCGGATGAGGCTGGCGGCGGAGGCCGTGTCGCCACTGCGCAATGCAATCTGGGTCAGGTGAAATAGCGGCGGCGCGAAGTCCGGGTCGGCCTTCCGGGCGCGAGCGAACGCCTCCGTCGCCCGCGTCTCCTCACCAGTAAACAGGTGATACCGTACTTCGCCCAGGGCCATCCACGCCTCGCTCCAGGTGGAGTCGAGTCCAATGGCGTCTTGGAAGTGCTTGACCGCCGTGTCGGCCTGGCCTCCGTAATAGGCCCGCAGTCCGAGCGCAAAGTGCTTGTATTTGGATGGGAGCACGTTCTCGTTGCGAAGCGCAAGTTCAACCAACTCCGCCGCCTCCTCATAACGGTGTTCCCACTCGGCGGCCAAGGCGCCCTTGAGTGCCGCGAACGCCAGCGCGGAGTCTGCTTCCACCGCTCTCCGCTGGTACTCCAATGCCCGCGTGTAGTGAGATCGGCGATACTCGTGCTCCCCCTGCAGCCAGAGGGCGACCGCTGCAGGGTGCGGATCGACGAGCGCGGAGAGGTTCGGCATGCGCTGACCCGGGGCCAGCAGGCGCGGGAGCAGCTGAATGACCGCCGCGAGCCCGGCTTGCGCGGCCTCGGGGGCCGCGCGGGTCGCGCTGGCACGTCCCACCACCGAGTCGCCCTGCGCATCGTTCAGCCGGAGGACCACCGTGGCCGAGTCTCCCCGGCGCACCACCGTGCCGTCCAGGAACCAGCGGGCGCCGGCACTCCGCGTGATCCGTCGCGCCTCGGTGGCGGTGAGCAACCCGGCGTCCCCGCGCGTCCGTGGGTCGAGCCGCGGCAGGCCGTCGATCCACTGCAGCGGCTCGGTGTACTCGAGTGCCGTGCCGATCATCAACGCGACCACGGCGCCGGTCCCTTCCGGCGAGGCCTCCGCGGGAGTCTCTCCCAGGGGGAAGACCACCACCTTCTTCGGGTCCCCAGTAAACGTCCGCGACTGCACGACCCGCCACCCGAGGAGGGTCAGCAGCACGACGGCGAGTCCGACGAGGACGCGCCGCCGCGTCCGGGTCGGCGCGGCCGGAGCGCTATCGCCCGTGGACGTCGGATGGCGCAGCGCCTCCGCGAACTGCCCAGCCGTGGCGAACCGGTCGGCGGGTGCCTTCTCCAAGGCCCGCATCACCGCCTGCTCGATCGAATCGGGGACGGACGTGCGGAGAGTCCGGAGCGACGGGGCGTGGTCCATCCGGTGACGGGCCAGCACCGCCTGGGGGGTCGCACCGGTGAAGGGCGGCTCCCCGCCGAGCATCTCGTACAGGACGCACCCGAGCGAATAGACGTCGCTCCGGCCGTCCAGGTCCGCCTTGCCTGCGGCCTGCTCCGGCGACATGTACGCCGGCGTGCCGATCACGATCCCCGCGCTGGTCACGGCCTCGGGATTTACCGCCTCCTTGATGGCGCGGGCGATGCCAAAGTCCGCCACCACCGCGTGACCATCCATGAGCAGGATGTTCTCCGGCTTGATGTCCCGATGGACCACATCATGGGTGTGCGCGTAACCCAGCGCAGCCGCCACCTCGCCGGCGATCTGGAGCGCATCGTCGATGGGGAGTTGTTGCTCGCGCGTCAGCCGGTCGCGAAGGGACTCTCCCTCGACGAAGGGCATCGTGTAGAAGGGCAGCGCGGGAAAGTCATCGGAGGGTGGGACCGTGCCCGAGTCGAGCAGCGGGAGGATGTGCGGATGCGCCAACTCGGACGAGATGCGGATTTCGCGCAGGAACCGTCCGCGGGTCATCACGCCCGCGAGCTCCGGCCGGAGGACCTTGATGGCCACATGGCGGGGGTGCTTGAGTTCGCGGGCCAGATAGACGGTGGCCATCCCACCGCGTCCCAGCTCCCGTTCGAGCTGGTACGTGTCGGCCAGGGCTATTTGCAGGGAACGAAACAGGTCAGACACCGATATGCCTCCCAGACGGCTACCATACCGCGCGTGCCGACTGAGGGCAAGCGCGTGAAGGATTAGTCAAGTGAGTCTGAACCCTACCGAAGATTTCCCGAAAGTGATAGATTTGGGAGATGGCCACCAACCTGTTTCAGGTGCAGGCGCCCTTCGAGCCCGCCGGTGATCAGCCCCGCGCCATCGAGGAGCTGACCGCCGGGCTCCGTCGGGGTGATCCGTACCAGACCCTGCTCGGCGTCACCGGATCCGGCAAGACGATGACGCTCGCCAACGTCATCGCCGCCTACGGCCGCCCCACCTTGGTGCTCTCTCACAACAAGACCCTCGCCGCGCAACTCTACGGCGAGCTGCGCCAATTCCTGCCGACCAACGCCGTCGAGTATTTCGTCTCGTACTACGACTACTACCAACCCGAGGCGTACGTCCCGAGTTCCGACGTCTACATCGAGAAGGACGCCTCGATCAACCAGGATATTGAACGGCTCCGGCTCCGGGCGACCTCCAGCCTCATCGAGCGGGAGGACGTCGTCATTGTCGCCACGGTGAGCGCCATCTACGGCCTTGGCGACCCGGTCGAGTACCGTGCCCAGATGGTC
>SPDF01000156.1 GCA_004525055.1 Gemmatimonadales bacterium
CGCGACGGACTCAAGCCAGGCGCCAAGTACTATGAATGGGAGTCGAAGGGTGTCCCGTTCCGGCTCGAACTCGGCCCCCGCGACCTGGCGGCCGAACAGGTGATGCTGGCGCGGCGCACCGGCGGCAAGGAGCCAGTGCCGATGGCCGGTCTCGGCGACCGGATCCACGTCGAGATCGACGCGATGCAGCAGGCGCTTCTCGGTGCAGCAGTGGCCCGGCGCGAGGCGGCAACCATCCGCGGGGCGTCGCGCGAACAGCTGGTGGAGGCCATGAACGGACCTGGCGGCTTCGTCTACGGCGGCTGGTGCGGCGATGCCACCTGCGAAGCCGATATCAAGGAGCAGACGAAGGCCACCATCCGAGTCCTCCCCGACGAAGAGTTCCGTTCCGATCCCGCGCCGACCCGCTGCGTCTGGTGCAACCGCGACGCCGTGACGGAGGCGGTGTGGGCAAAGGCGTACTAGTGGCGGGGCAGGGGGGCAGCGGGGCAGCGCGGCAATCAGCCTTGCTGGACGACGCGGGCATTGTGGTGACGAAGGACGGGTTGGAGATGGCGGGGGTGCCACTCGCGCGGATCGCGGGCGAGGTGGGCACCCCCGTCTTCGTCTACAATGCGGAGACGATCCGTCGGCAGTTCCGGGCGCTGGAGGCGGCCTTTGCGGGTGTCCCCCACCGCATCTGCTACGCCGTCAAGGCAAACAGCAACCTCGCCATCCTGCGGTTGATGCATGACCTGGGCGCCGGAGCTGACCTCGTATCCGCGGGGGAGATGCGCCGGGCAATCGCCGCGGGATTTGCGCCGGCGAACCTCGTCTTCAGCGGTGTGGGGAAGACCGCCACAGAGTTGGAGGAGACGGTCGCCGCTGGCATTGGGCAGGTGAATGTCGAATCGATCGAGGAACTCAAGCTCCTCGGCGCGGTTGCGGCGCGTCTTGATCGCGTCACGTCCGTAGGCATTCGGGTGAATCCTGACGTGACCACCGACACGCATCCCTATATCTCGACGAGCCATGGCGGTATCAAGTTCGGCGTTCCCCACGATCAGGTGCGCTCGGCTGCGGACTATATTCGCGATCATCCCTACTTGCGGCTCACTGCCGTCGCCATGCACCTGGGCAGCCAGCTCCTCGACCCGGCGCCGTATGCCGAGGCGCTGGGGAAGTTGGTCGCCCTGGTGAAGGAACTGCGTCGCACCGGCATCTCCACTCTCGAGTCGCTGGACATCGGCGGCGGACTGGGAATCCGGTATCAGGCCGGGGCCGCACCAGGAATGGACCCTGTTGCGCTCGCCGAGGTGGTCGGTCCCCTCGCCGTGAAAGCGGGGCTGCCCATCACGATGGAGCCGGGGAGATTCCTGGTCGGCAGCGCGGGGGTCCTGTTGACGGAGGTCCTCTACCGGAAGCATTCGGGGGGACGGGACTTCGTCATCGTGGACGCGGCCATGAACGATCTGCTGCGGCCGAGCCTCTATCGTGCACACCACGAGATCGTGGAGGTGGTGCCGGCCGGCCGCGAAGCCGGCCCGGTGGATGTTGTCGGACCGATTTGTGAGACGGGCGACTTTCTTGCCCTCGAGCGCGTCCTGCCGAAGGTCGAGCCCGGGGAACGGCTGGCTGCGCTCTGCGCCGGCGCCTACGGTTTTGCGATGAGCTCCAACTACAACACGCGGGCCCGGGTGGCGGAAGTGCTGGTCGACGGGGGGCGCGCGGCGGTCGTGCGCCCGCGCGAATCGGTCGACAGCCTCTTCGCGTCCGAGATCGCCGATCCCTTTGCCACCCTCTCCGACAACGGCTGAGGAGCCAGCGGAATGGACACTCCCAGGCACCACGACGGCATCCTGATCCTCGACTACGGATCCCAGTTCACCCAGTTGATCGCACGCCGGGTGCGCGAGGCCCATGTTTATTGCGAAATCCACCCGGGGACCCGGTCCCTGGAGTGGATTCGTGAATGGGGTCCGAAGGGGATCATCCTCTCGGGCGGCCCCAATTCGGTGTACGACGAGGCGGCGCCCACCGCACCGCCGGGCATTCTGGATCTCGGTGTCCCGATCCTCGGCCTGTGCTACGGCATGCAGATCCTCGCCCAGATGGCGGGAGCCGAGGTGGTCGGGGCCGATCGGCGCGAGTACGGAAGGGCGGTGATCACGGTGGCAGGCGGCAAGTTGTTCAGCGGTTTTGCCGTTGGTGAAGAGACCGCGGTTTGGATGAGTCATGGAGACCATGTCGACACGCCGCCCCCCGGGTTCAGGCTCACCGCCTCCAGCCCCAACTGCCCGGTGGCAGGCTTCGAACATGAGAGCCGGCCGATTTTCGGGGTCCAGTTTCATCCCGAGGTGGCGCACACGGCGCGTGGTGGCGAGATCATCGGCGCCTTCCTGTTTGACGTCTGCGGGGCCACCCCCGACTGGACGGCGGGGCACTTCGTCGAAACCGAGACGACTCGCATCCGCGAACTGGCGGGTTCCGCCCGCGTCATCTGCGGTCTCTCCGGAGGCGTGGACTCCTCTGTGGCGGCGGCGCTTGTCCACCGGGCGGTCGGTGATCGACTGACCTGCATCTTCGTCGATCATGGCCTGCTCCGGTTGCATGAGCGTGAGCAGGTCGAGGCGACCTTCCGACGCCACCTGGGTATCGACCTGCGGGTCGTGGAGGCGAGCGAGCTCTTCCTGACGGCACTCGATGGAATCAGCGACCCTGAGGAGAAGCGCCGCCGGATCGGGCACACCTTCATCGACGTCTTCGAGTCAGAGGCAAAGCAGGTGGGGTCGGACGTCGGATTTCTGGTGCAGGGGACGCTCTATCCCGACGTGATCGAGTCGGTGTCTCCCACGGGCGGACCGTCGGTCACCATCAAGACCCACCACAACGTCGGCGGCTTGCCGGAGCGGCTCCCGTTCAAGCTGATCGAACCGCTGCGCGAATTGTTCAAGGACGAGGTACGACAGGTGGGGCGGGAACTCGGGTTGCCCGAGGAGATGGTGGGGCGCCACCCATTCCCCGGCCCCGGGCTGGCCATCCGCATCCTCGGCGCGGTGACGAAGCCGGAACTCGACATCCTCCGCGCGGTGGACGACATCTACATCGAGGAGATTCGGGCGGCGGGGCTGTACGACGACATCTGGCAGGCCTTTGCGGTCCTGCTGCCAATTCGGTCCGTGGGGGTCCAGGGAGATTTCCGCACCTATGATCAGGCCGTGGCGCTCCGGGCGGTCACCAGCCGGGACGGAATGACGGCCGACTGGTTCCCCTTCCCGCACGAGGTCCTGTCGCACATCTCGAACCGGATCGCGAACGAGGTGAAGGGCGTCAACCGGGTGGTGTACGACGTGAGCAGCAAGCCGCCCGCCACCATCGAGTGGGAGTAGCGAGGCCTAGACGCCCTTGTCGGCGAGCAATTGGAAGAACTCCTCGGCTGACCCCACCTCTGCCAGCTGCTCGCGCACACCCGGCTCCTTGGCGAGCTGAGCGATCTTGCCGAGGGTGGGCAGGTACTGGTTCGACATCTCGTTCGGGGGCGCCACAATCAGGAAGACGTGGTGGACCGGCTGCCCGTCGGCGGCGTCGAACGCGAGTCCCGCGGGAGAGTAGCCGTAGGCGAGCTGCAGGCGGCTGACCACCAGCGAACGGCAATGGGGCACGGCAACACCTCGCCCAACGCCGGTGGAGCCCAGGGTTTCCCGCCGGTGCAGCATCTTGAGCAGTGTGTCCGTCGATTTCTGGTCGACGTGCAGCAAGCCGACCATCTCGGCGAGCGCCTCCTCCTTGGTGGTGGCGGCGAGCGGCAGCCGGACGGCGTCGGGTGCGAAGAATTCTCTGAGATGCATGACGCGGAAGCTAATCGCCGCCCGGAACGCGTGTCAAATCGCTATCATTGCTCGGTTTAGGCCATGGCCGTATTTTGGGAGCATGCGGCTACCCTATCTCGTTCCCCACGATTTCGCCCTGATCCTGGCCCCGATGGCCGGGGTCTCGGAGCCACCGTTTCGCCAGATCTCCCGGCGGATGGGGGCGGATGTCGTGTTGTCGGAATTTCTGTCCTCCGAGGCGATCCGCCGCCGAATTCGGAACACGCTGGAAGGGGCGGAGTTCGAGGAGTGCGAGCGGCCGATCGGAATCCAGATTTACGGCGCCGAGCCCACTGCCATGGCGGAGGCCACGGCGCTCATCACAGCGCATTACAAGCCGGAGTTCATCGACATCAATTTCGGGTGCCCTGTCAAGAAGGTGGTCAGGCGGAACGGCGGGTCGGGTTGCCTGCGGGAACCACAGCTGATCACGGACATCATCCGCGCGTGCGTCGGCGCGACGCACCTCCCGGTGACCGTGAAGACCCGGAGCGGCTGGAACGATGACATGCGGGACCCGGTCGGGATTGCGCTCCGGATGCAGGACGCGGGCGCCAAGGCGTTCACGCTGCACGCCCGAACGCGGACCCAGATGTACTCCGGCAAGGCAAACTGGGACGAAATCGCACGGGTGGTCGAGGCCCTCGACATTCCAGTCATTGGCAACGGTGACGTGCAGTCTCCTGAGGATGTCGTGCGCATGCGCGACCACACCAAGGCGGCCGGCGTGATGGTTGGGCGGGGTGCGTTCGGCAACCCGTGGCTCTTCCGCGATGCCCGGGCCTTGCTCGAGGGCCGTCAGAAGCCGGAGCCGCCGACACCGGCCGAGCGATTCGAGTTGGCGCTCACCCACGCGCGACTTGCGCTGCGGCTGCAGGGCGATAGCCGCAAGACGGTCGTCGAGTTCCGCAAGCACTTCGGCTGGTACACCAAGGGCCTCCACGGATCCAGCGAGCTCCGCCAGCGGCTCTTTCAGGTGGAGTCAGTCGCGGAGGCCGAGCAGATCTTTGTGCAGTATCTCGCTCCGCTGGCGCAGGTGGCGTGAGCCCCGAGCGGCTGGCCGCGCTGCTGGCGGAAGTGTCGGCCGGTGCGGTCACTCCAGCGGCGGCACTCGAACTGCTACGCCATTTTCCCTCCGAGCAACTCCCATTCGCCAGCCTCGATCATCATCGCACCCTCCGGCAGGGACAGCCGGAGGTGATCTTCTGCGCCGGCAAGACGGTGGAGCAGGTGGTGGTGATCGCCGAGCGGCTCGTCGCCGCGTC
>SPDF01000075.1 GCA_004525055.1 Gemmatimonadales bacterium
AGGACGAGGAGATAGAGCCACGGCCATTGCCGAACCGTGCGTCGTTCCCCTGCCCCTGCCTCTGGGATGGCGCGGGACTGCACAACGCCCGGTCGGGGGAGCCATTCCCTCGACCAGTTGTCCACGGCAGCCGTGCCGGTGACACCGCGAGCACCGCCAATCCGGTAGCGGTAGATCCCGGGCTCGAGCCAGACGACGGCGCGCCCGTCGCCACCAAAACGGAGCGTGTCGTGCCGCTCCTCTCCCTGTCGTTCGAAGGTGACAGGCAGCCGGACCGTCGAATCGCTGGTCCGTTCGAAGGTGAGTGGCGTGCCTTGCGCCACGACCCGCTGGAGAACCGTGGCCTCGGCCATCCCCCGATCCGGTTCGGCGAGCAACCAGGAGACCGTGGCAGCGATCATGGCGCGGTAGACGTCTGCGCTTGGGCCACCCCGGAACCCCCACCGCCACAGTCCATCCGCGCCGAAAACGACCTCCCGCCGTCCGCCCACTTGCCTGCCGACGATTACCGGGCGGGCGGCACCACGGCGCGCCAGCTGTACCGTCAAGCCCACCCACTCCCCCGCACCGGGTGTGAGCACCCGGACGCCGGTGATTGGAGGCAGCGAATCAACCGGAACGCCGAGGAATGCCAGCGCGATTGGAGATACCGACGCGCCGGCGGCATACCACTCGCCCACGCTGGGCCCAGCAGCGGGCCACCGCAGGACACCCTTCGCCCTGGTGCCATCCCACATCCCCGGCGCCTCCCCCCGCAGGACGAGGAGGTCCGCACCGGCCGCAGCAGCACGCACCGACGATGTCCCGACAAGCGCCAGCCCCTCCATGTCGCGCCACCGATCACCCTCGAGCCGGACGAACCCCTTGACGGGGAGGTCAGCCACGTCCCGCAGGGCGCGATACAGGAATCGTGCGTCCCAATCGCCCGGGCTCGCCAGCAGCACGATGCCAGGCGTACCGCTGACATCGACCGCCACGAGGCGCGCGTCGTTTCGCGGCTCGGCGTCGGAGGCGCCTTCGATGCCGACCGCGAGAAACTGCGTGCCGACGGCCACTCCCCTGGTTCCGACCGTGATTCGCACTGGCAGGGACGCCCCGGGGGTCACCACGGCCGCGACCCGTCCCAGCACGCGAGGTCCCGCCCTCACCACCACCGACACGCTCTCGGCAGCCGCTGTCCCGTTGGAACCGAGGTCGACGTTCACGATGATCGTGTCGCCCACGGTCGCGCGCGCAGGCGCCCGCACCTGCCTGATCGCGAGGTCGCGACCATGGGTTCGCGGAAGCACCACGAATCCGGAGGAGGCGAGGAGGTCCGCCGGCACATCCGACACATCGTCCAGTTCCCCGTCGGTCACCACGACTGTCCGCCGACCGAGCGCGACTGCTGACGCGAGGGAGGGCCCCAGGTCGCTCCGTCCCCGGCCCGGGATGGAGTCGGTCCAGGGCCGGGCATCGCCGAACCACCGGACGCGTCCGAGCGCCCGTGCCGTGTCATCGGCGGCTCGCCAGTGTGCGGTGTCGGCCACCATGCTGAGCGACGCGTCGAGCAGGACGAGTGGCGGCCGGGAATCCACCGGCCCCGGGCAACTGGGGTTGGCGAGCAGTGCACCGAGACCACCCCACGCGACCGCCCGAAAAAGCATCGGGACCCAGGTCCGCTCGCCCCGGGATTCCAGGCGGAGGTAGGTGACCAGCGCGAGCGATGTCGCGAGCAGGATGAGGAGAAGAGTCAGCATGGCGGTCTGGAGAATCCTACGCGGGAGGCGGCGTCAGGATTCGGGCGAGGCAGGCAGAAGGCGGGATGTCAGTCGCCGAGCTGCGCCATGGCAGGGGTGGCCGACGGGTACAACTCCGCCGATAGCCGGCCCCGCTCCAGCTCAAACGCAGGGCGATCTGCGCTGGCCACTGGCTTCCCGTTGCCGAGATCGAGTCGGCGGGAATCGCGCGCGACCCCGTTGACGCGGAACTCATAGTGGAGGTGGGATGCGGTCGCGAGCCCGGTGGCGCCGACGCGGCCGATCACCTGGGCCTGGCTGACTCGGGACCCCGATCGGACGAGGATGGTGCTGAGGTGACCGTACCGAGTCGTGATTCCATTCGCGTGCCGGATTTCGATCAAGTTCCCGTATCCGCCGGCACGCCCCGCCTGGATGACGGTGCCTTCTCCCGCGGCGAGAACCGGGGTCCCGTAGGCGGCCGAGTAGTCGGTGCCCTCATGACGCCTGGCGTATCCGAGGATGGGATGCCGCCGCGACCGGTTGAAGCTGGAGGAGATCCGCCTGAACTGGAGCGGCGCCCGGAGGAACGCCCGTCTGAGGGACTCGCCATCGGCGTCGTAGTAGGACACCGCGCCGGATGCGGTTTCGAACCGGTACGCGGTCATGCTCCGGCCGTTCACGCTGAGGTCGCTGGCCAGGATGCGCCCGAAGCGGACCTCGCCCTCGTCGGAGACCTCACGTTCCAGGACCACCTGAAACCGGTCGCCAGATCTGATGTCGCGCGTGAAATCCACCGACCAGGCGTAGACATCGGCCAGATCCCATGCCAGGCGCACCCGCTCGCCCGGGCCCAGTAGCTGCGTGTCCACACCCTCGTCGAGCGCCACGTACAGTGAATTGTCGATGGGGCCCTCGATCCGGACCACCTCCTGGCGCCACGCGATGGGCTGGATCTCGGTGGTCCACCCGCCACTGTCGGCCCGGAGGAACTGCAGTCGCTGCTCCGCGCCGGTTCGCACCGAGAACTCCGTGGGGACGGAATCAAGCCGGGGGCGCCGAAAGTTGAAGATCATCCCGGTGCGTGCGCGGCGCGGGTCGAATCTCGAACGGGCGACGACGTCCTGCAAGTTGAGCCCGACAACTCGCTGGCGCGCCAGCAACTCCGAGATCGTCTCCCCTCTGTGCAGGGTGTCGGCGATCTCGGTCCAGGCGTTGTCCACCACGATCGGGGCCGCCACGAACGTGCGCTTCCACGGCCAGGAGCCGGTGAACGAGGCCCAGGCCCCGAGGAGGACAATCGCAAACGCGACGAGAACCCGCGCGATCTTCATCAGTCCATCTGCCGCCGGATGAAGGTCGGTATTTCCATATCGGGCACGTCGGAGGGCGCTGGCGCCCGGCGCGGCTCTGGCCGGCCGGTCGGGGCCGGGGTCGGGGTGCTGAGCGGCGACGGGGTGGCGGCGCGGCGTGGTGCCGGGAAGGGCAGAATGCCCGGGGCAGAGCGCCCGCCGACGTCATGCGTAATCGTCCGGTCGAATCCGGTGGCGATGACCGTCACACGGACCTCGCCCTCCATGGCCGGGTCGTTGTGTGCACCGAAGATGATCTCGGCATCGTCACCCGCGGCGTCGTGGATGATTTGGTTGATGGTGCTGGCCTCGCCCAGTGTCAGGTCGTTGCCGCCGGTGATGTTGATCAGGACGCCGGTGGCGCCGGTGATCGACACGTTGTCGAGCAGCGGGCTGGAGATCGCCTGCTGCGCGGCCTCCATCGCACGGTTGTCGCCCCGACCGACGCCGGTGCCCATCAACGCTGCGCCACCATTCTGCATAATGGTCCGCACATCAGCGAAATCGACGTTGATAATGCCCGTCGAGGTAATGAGGCCGGCGATGCCCTGCGTGGCGTGCAGCAGCACCTCGTCGGCCTTCTTGAGGGCGTCCTGGAACGGGATCCCCTTCCCCACCACCGCCAGGAGCCGCTCATTGGGGACCACAATCATCGTGTCCACGTTGTTGCGGAGCTCAGCGATGCCCATCTCCGCCTGGCGCATCCGCTTCCGGCCCTCGAAGAGGAACGGCTTCGTCACGATGCCCACGGTGAGGGCGCCGATGTCCCGCGCCACCTGAGCCACGATCGGCGCCGCCCCAGTCCCTGTCCCGCCGCCCATGCCGCAGGTCACGAAGACGAGATCGGCCCCCTGGACCGCCGCGATGATCTCATCACGGTTCTCTTCGACCGCCTGGCGGCCGATTTCCGGCCGCGCACCGGCGCCGAGCCCACGGGTGAGCTTCTTGCCGATCTGGACCTTGATATCCGATCGCGACGCCGCCAGCGCCTGGGCATCGGTATTGACCGAGATGAATTCCACGCCCAGCAGGCGCTCCTCGATCATCCGGTTCACCGCGTTGCCGCCACCGCCGCCGACACCGACCACCTTCATCTTGGCGCTTTGGGTGACCGTTTCTTCGAGTTCGAAGATCATGGGTGTGTCCTCTCAGGACCTGATCAGAAGAAGTCTTGCAGCCAACGCTTGACGGGAGCGAGGTACTTCTCAACCTGCGTGCCCCGGCGCCCGCCGCTGCCAAAGCCGCTGCCGAGCGCCAATTGCCGTGCCCCATAAAGGGCCAACCCGGCAGGTACAACCATACGCGGCGATTCCACACTGTCGGCCAGCCCGGTGAGTCCCTGCTGGGGTACGCCCACCCGCACCGGCATGGCAAACACCTCTCGGCCCAGCTCCATGATGCCGGTGGCCTGCGCGCCGCCGCCGGTCAGGATGACGCCGGCCGGCAGCCGCTGGTGATAGCCCGCGCGGGTGATCTCATCCAGGGCGTACTCCAGGACCTCCTGCAACCGCATGTGCATTATATGCGCAAGGACCCGGCGGTGCGCGCTCCGCGCCCCCTGGCCCGGCGTACTCGGCAGCTGGATGACGTCGTTTTCCGGCACCAGCGGCTCATACGCAGCGCCAAACCGCTCCTTGATCCGCTCGGCGTCCTGCTGCGTTACCTGCAGGCCATGCACCAGGTCGGCCGTGACGTGGCCACCGGCGCAGAGCAGCGAGGCGGTATGCCGAATCTTGCCGCCCTGGAAAATCGACACGTTGGTCGACCCGCCGCCGAGTTCCACAATAGCGCATCCGAGCTCGCGTTCGTCGGGAGTGAGCACCGCCAGCGAGGCCGCCAGTGGCTCGAGCACGAATTCACCCACATGGAACCCAGCCCGCTCGACCGCGCGCCGCTGATTCTGCAGGACGCTCGAGAGGACCGTGACCAGGTACACCTCGGCCTCGAGCCGGGAGCCGGTCATGCCGATTGGTTCGCTGATCCCGGGCTGCTGGTCGATGATGTAATCCTGCGGAATCGCGTGCAGGAGTTCGTGATCGCGGCCAAAGGAGACGTTGCTGGCCATGTCGTTGACCCGGGCCACGTCGCCGGTGCGGATCTCGTCCCCCGTGACCGAGACCATCCCATGGGAGCTCCGCCCGGCCACATGCTCGCCCGCGATGCCGCAATAGACCGTGCCAACCTCGACGCCCGCCATCCGCTGTGCGTCCGCCATCGACTTCGTGATGGCACGGGTCGTCTCTTCCAGGTCGCGGACGACACCCCGCCGCATCCCTGCGGACCGCTCGATACCCACGCCGAGGATGCGGGCCAACGGTTCCCGCGAGTCGCCGGTCGCCTCGGCGACGATGGCGACGGTGCGAGTGGAACCGAGGTCGAGCGCGGCAACGAGGCGCTGGGGAGAGGCGGTCATGCCGGACGCCCCCGTCCCCGCACCACGATTTGGCCGGCAAATCGGCCGTCCAGCTCACCCCATGCGCGGCCCTGCTGGCCGAGTACCTGTTCTGCTGCCATCACCGCGCGAATGACCTCCGCTCTCACGTTCGGGGGGAGCCACAGTCGGCGCCCACCCAAGTCCACCAGCACGTCCCCCTTCACCTGCGAGGCCGTGACCACCCTCGAAAATAACTCGGGATCGAGTTCCTGCAGTCGCCCGAGCACCCGCGCGACCGTCGCATCGGGCTTGTCGACCACCGGGAGGTCGGGCGCCGAGAGGGCCGGATCGAACGGCAGGAACTTTCCGTTCCGCCCCACCATCGCGAGGCGCCCACCTTTCGGCGCCAGCGCAACCGCACGCGCCTCCGTGACCTCGACGACCAGCGTTCCCGGGAGTCGCCGATGCACCTCGGCACTGCGAACCCCCGGATAGGCCAGCGCCCTCTTCCTGTACGGGCGGACGTCATCGAAGATGTTCCCGCTGGGCGGAATTTCCATCGCCGCAGCGAGGTCGCCTGGATCGGCTGCCGTCACCCCGACCAGTTCCACCCGCCGTACCTGGAAGAAACTCATCCGTCGCAGGAGCAGCGGACCAGCGAACCAGAGAATCGCAAGAGTCGCCGCACCGGCGAGCCCCAGGAGCACGGGACGAAGCCAGCGCCTCATCCCGCCTCCAGCCCAGCAGCCAACTCCGGTCCCAGCTGGGTAATATCGCCCGCCCCAAGGATCAGGAGCACATCACCCGGCTCCAGGAGCCCCAGCACGAATTGGCCGACAGCCGCCCGCTTGGGGGCAAAGTGAACATTCGCGCCCGCTGCCCGAGCCGCCTCGGCCACGAGGACGCCGCTCACCCCGGGCACAGGCTGCTCCCTGGCGGCGTAGATCTCGGTCACCACCGCCATGTCCGCCGCCGCGAGTGCCTGCCCCATCGCCGTGCTGTGGGTCTGGGTCCGACTGTAGAGGTGGGGTTGGAACACCGCCACCAATCGCCGACCGGGAAAGGCCTGACGCGCAGCTTCGAGCGTGGCAACCAGCTCCGTCGGATGGTGCGCGTAGTCGTCCACCAGCGTCACCCCGCCGACATCACCCAGTCGTTCAAACCTCCGCCCCACGCCACGAAACTCCGCGAGCGCCTCGAGCGCTGACTCGATCGACCCATCGAGCGCATGGACCACGCCGAGCGCCGCCGTGGCGTTGCGGAGGTTGTGAAGCCCTGGGACACGCAACCGGAGTGTCACGCCCTGGCGCCCTGGAAGGGTGATGGACGCGGCCGTCATCGACACTTCCTGTCGCACGTCGAAAATCCGAAGGTCGGCGTCCGGCGCTGCACCGAATCGCAGGGTGCCTGGCCCCAGTCGTGCCGCCAATCGAGCCGCCCCGGCATCGTCGGTACCGATCAGGCGCACACGGGCGCGCCCGGCGAAGGTGGCGAATGCCGCTTCGAGCGCATCGAAGGATCCGTAGCATTCGAGATGATCGGCCTCGACGTTGTTCACCACCGCCACCGTCGGGTGGAGGGCAAGAAACGCCTGATCGTACTCGTCAGCCTCGACCACGAAGAGTGCCTCACCATCGAGCCGGGCGTTCCCGCCCCAATGGCCGACC
>SPDF01000379.1 GCA_004525055.1 Gemmatimonadales bacterium
GGCGGCCCTGGAACAGCCCGGCGTCGAGTAGCACTCTGGCGCCCGCTGCCTCGAGGAGGTGCATTGAGCCAGTGACCTGGCCGCCGGCGGCGCCGTGGAAAGTGAGTCTCATTGGGTCCCGAACAATCTGTCTCCCGCGTCACCGAGGCCAGGCACGATGTATCCGTGCTCGTTCAGCTGGCGGTCGAGCGCGGCGACGTACACCGGGACGTCGGGGTGGTCCCGCTTCATCCGGTCCACGCCGGCAGGGGCGGCGACCAATGAAATGAGCCGGAGGTTTGTCGCGCCCGACTCCTTCAGCTTCGCAATGGCGGCGGAGGCGCTGCCCCCAGTGGCGAGCATGGGGTCGAGCACGAGATACACCTTGTCCGAGCCCAGGGGCGGGATCTTGAAGTAGTAGCTGACGGGTTCGAGGGTCTCTTCGTTGCGGTAGAGGCCGATGTGGCCGACACCGGCGTTCGGAAAGAGGGCGGCCACGGCGTCCACCATGCCGAGCCCGGCGCGGAGGATTGGCACCAGGACGATCCGGTCGCCGGGGATGCGGCGCCCTTCCATCATCTCCAGTGGCGTACGCACGGGAATTGGTTCGGTCTCGAGCGTGCGGGTCGCTTCGTAGGCCAGGAGGGTGGCGATCTCGCCGACCAGCTGGCGGAACTCCCGGGTGGGAGTATTCACGTCCCGGAGCAGCGCCATCTTGTGCTGCACCAGTGGGTGGGAGACGACGGTGAGGTGAGAGGCAGCCATAGAGGGAATGTACGGTCTGCTGGAGGAGGGGGAAAGGACCGGGCTCTGATCGTCACCCCGGCGGTCGCTGCCGATGTCGCGCGAACAGCGGCTCACACGAAGACACGCAGTACACGAAGTGGGTGCATCCTTAGTCCTTCGGCCTCAGTCCATTTGTCAGTTCTTCAATCAACGCATCGAGATCTCGCGGTTCCGTCTCGTAACTAGTAATGCACGCCCGCAGTGCACGCCGGCGGTCGCTGCCGAGTAGGACCGGGGAAATCCAAGTCTGACGATTGGCGTAGACGCGGCGGATGACCTCGTCGATCGACACGCGGCCCGCCTCGATGTCGGGGTGGGTGAAGCACACGACCGGCAGTGGCGTGTCGGCCACGAGGGTCCACCCTGCGTCGACGAGCTTGGTGCGGAGCAGGGCGCCCATGTCGGCCTGATGGTCCACCAGCTTGCCATACCCCTCGACGCCCAACTCCGCGAGCGACATGAACACCTTGAGCCCAGTCGTGCGGCGGCTCCACTGTGGTGTGGTCTGGAAGTTGTCCACCGTGTCGCCGGTCGGGACGGGCATGTAGGTGTGGACGGTGGTGAAAGCCCGTTTCACCGCCTCGGGGTGCCGGCAGAAGAACATTCCACCACCCATCGGGACGCTGAGCCACTTGTGCGCATCCCAGGTGACGGAGTCGGCCAACGCAATTCCCTCAAGGTGCGGCCGAAGGCGATCCGACATCAGGGCCCCGCCGCCCCACGCGGCGTCGGCGTGGAACCAGGCGCCGGTGCGTTTCGCGACGGCGGCGAGTTCCGGGAGCGGATCGACGATGCCGGCGGCGGTGGTGCCCGCCGTGCCCACGATCAGGAGCGGACTCCACCCGGCGGCGCGGTCCGCCTCGATGAACTGCTCGAGGGCGCTGGGATCGAGCTTGAGATCGGCGCGCACCGGTGCCTCGCGCACGCTTGCCGTGCCGAGCCCGGTCATCTTGGCGAGCTTGACGAAGGAGTGATGACTCTCGGTCGAGACGTAGATGGCAGGACGGGTGCCGAGGGCGGCGACACCCTCCTCGGCCCAGGTCGGGAACCTGGAGGCGAGCGCGCAGAGCGCGGAGCAGAGGTTGGCCTCGGCGCCGCCAGAGGTGAACTGGGCCAGCATCCCATCGGGGTCGTAGCCGATACGAACGGCCAGCGCCCGGAGCGCCAACCGTTCCATCTCGTTGGCGGCCGGGCTATGGCTCCAGACCGCCAGCTGCGCATTGTAGAGGGCCGCGAGGGTGTCGGCCACGATGCCGGCCTCACGCACCTGCGGGTTGAAGAGGCCGAAATACCGCGGATGGGTGACGTGGACCTGCTGGGTCCGCAGGAGCCGCATCACGTCGGCGGTGAGGGTCTCCAGGTCGATGGGCCGGTCGAACCGATAACGGGGTTCAAGTTCAGCGCGGAGCGAGTCGGGAGTGGCATCGGGGATGACGGGGAGATCGCGGATCCGGCGGCGGAAGTCGGCGATTTCGGCGGCGATATCGGTCCAGAGAGGCATTCGGGATTATAGGCAGGGAAGGGGCA
>SPDF01000095.1 GCA_004525055.1 Gemmatimonadales bacterium
ATCTCGAAGATTCTCGAGGCTGGAGTGCCCGGAACCGGCCTCCTGGCCCTCGCGCCACTTTTCGAGCGGCACGACCCCTCGGCGGTGGCCGCGGCGATCTACCAGCTCTGGACCGGACACGCCAGCGATCCGGTGCCCACCCCGGCGGCGCGCCCCGCGGATGCGCCGGCGGCGGTCGTCGAGTCGGCGGCACCGGGTGCCACGGCGCGGATGTTCGTGAGCGTGGGGCGGCAGGACGGAACGACGGCAGCCGATCTGGTGGCGGTGCTGACCAAGGAAGTCCGGATCGACAAGTCGAAGATCGGTCGGATCGAGTTGAAGGAGGCCTACTGCCTGGTGGAGTTGCCGGCGGCGGAGGTCGAGCAAATTGTACGGGGGATGGACGGGCGAACAGTCCGGAACAAGAAGATCATGGCCAAGGTGGACCGGGGGCCTGCCTCGCCGCCGCCGAAGCGGCGGGCGCCTACTTCCGGCGGTTCACGAGCGCCTTGAGGGCGCTCCCCGGCCGAAAGGCCGTGACCACCGAGGCCCGAATCGGAATGGACTTGCCCGTCTTCGGGTCGCGGCCGTTCCGGGCCCCGCGCTGACGGGGTTCGAAGCTCCCGAACCCTGAAATCTGAACCGTATTTCCCTTCCGCAGCTCCCCCGCCACAATCCCTTCCGTCCCGAAAAACGCATCCACGATCTCGCTGGCCCGCGCCTTGGAGGTGCCGAGCCGTTTGGCGGCTGCGGCTACGAGTTCCGACTTCTTCACGCTGGGCTCCTTCGGCAGATCGGCGGGGGGTGGGTGCGGCGGCAATATGGCGCGGCGGCGAAGGGGGGCGCAAGAGCGGGCCGTTGTTGAGCTATCGGTGGTGCGCTTGACCCCACCCCATCCGCGCGGTAACCTCACCGACACCCCCGCATGTGGAGACCCACCGGATGTTTCACGGCAGTAGACCAGGCTCGATTGAAGTCATCAGCGGGGTGATGTTCAGCGGCAAGAGCGAGGAGCTCATACGGCGGGTGCGGCGCGCCATCATCGCCCGGCGCCGCGTGGAAGTCTTCAAGTCGCACCTCGACGCCCGCTACGCCGGCCTCTACAGCGTTACCAGCCACGACGGCCTCGAACTCGATGCCACGCCAGTGGATACCGCCGCAGAGATCTTCCGCCAAGTGAGTTCGGATTCTGAAATGGTGGCCATCGACGAGGCGCAATTCCTCGACGATGACATCGTGGCCGTCACGACCGCCCTCGCCAACCGAGGCGTGCGGGTCGTCCTGGCCGGGACCGACACCGATTTCCGCGGTAAGCCGTTTGGACCGATGGGCTCCCTGATGGCCGTCGCCGAACAGGTGACCAAGCTTCGGGCCATCTGCGTAATCTGTGGAGACGAGGCGTGCCGGAACCAGCGCCTCATCGACGGCGCCCCCGCCCGTTACGATTCCCCTACTATCATGGTCGGCGGCCGGGAAAGCTACGAAGCCCGGTGCCGGCACTGTCACCGGGTGCCGCGAGCCGACGAAGATCAGCGAGCGTTGCTATGATCGTCGCACTGACTGGAAATATTGCCGCAGGAAAGTCCACTGTCACCGCGCTCTTCCGCGGATGGGGCGCCGGCATCGTGGACGCCGACCAAGTGGTCCGCGACCTTCAGCGCCCCGGTACCGAGGTCTTCGCCCAGATCGTGAAGCGGTTCGGCACGGAGATCCTCACTCCCGAAGGGGAGATTGACCGCGCCGGCCTCCGGAAAATGATCCTCGCCGACACCCGCGCCCGGTCCGACCTCAACGGCATCGTACACCCGGCCGTCCGCGCCCAGCGGGAAGCGCTCGTGGCCGCAGCCCGCGCCGCCGGCTCCAAGATCATCGTCGCTGACATCCCCCTCCTCTTCGAAGCCGCCAATCCCGCGGAGTTCGACGCCGTAGTGCTGGTCGATGCCCCGGAGGGGGTGCGACTGAATCGGCTGGTGACGATGCGCGGCCTGCCGCCGGAGGAGGCCGAACGGCTGATGGCGGCCCAGATGCCAAGTGTGGGGAAACGTCCGTTGAGCCAGTTTATCATCGAGAATGACGGCGACCGGGCCCAGCTGGAACGCCGAGCCCGTGATGTGTGGCTCGCGCTCGAGGCGCGCGCCGCCGCCGCTTGATTTCGGGCCCGTTTCGGTCTATTCTCCGCCCCGGACAATCTTCCCAGGAGCCCGCGTGTCCAACGTGCCGGCCGATCTGCTCTACACCACCGACCATGAATACGTCATGAAGACGAGCGACCCCGCCATCGTGCAGGTCGGTATCACCGACTATGCGCAGGGCGAACTGGGCGATGTCGTCTTCGTGAACCTCCCGACGAAGGGCGATAAATTCGGAGCCCACGCCGTCTTCGGCACCATCGAAGCGGTCAAGGCGGTCTCCGAGCTCTACAGCCCACTCGCCGGCGAAGTCATCGAGGTGAATGGTGCGCTCGATGCCAACCCGGCGGCGGTCAACACCGACCCGTATGGTGAGGGCTACCTGGTCAAGATCAGAGTGACCGACGCCGGAGAAATGGGCTCGCTGCTCTCGGCCGAGGCCTACAAGAAGCACATCGGCGAGTAACACACCGATGCTGCAGTGCCCCGAATGACCGCGCGCCCCGCTCCCCACGGACCGGGGCGTGCATTCTTATATGCGTTGAGGACGTAACAACATGGCTGCCAAATCGACCCCGGCTTCCCCGCTCGCCGGACTGGTCCAGACCGAACGCTTCGTCACCCGCCACCTCGGCCCCCGCCCCGCTGACATCGAGAAGATGCTGAAGACCGTGGGCTACAAGTCGATGGACGACTTCATCGATGCCGTCGTGCCCGAGGACATCCGACTCCGCCGCCCGCTGGCCCTGGCCCCCGGCCGGAGCGAGCGGGAGGTGCTGCAGGAACTCCGCCGGATCGCGGGGCAGAACCAGGTCTTCCGCTCTTACATCGGCATGGGATACTCGGGGACCTTCACCCCGCAGGTGATTCAACGGAACATCCTGGAAAACCCGGGCTGGTACACTGCCTACACCCCATACCAGGCCGAAATCGCCCAGGGACGCCTTGAGGCGTTGCTCAACTTCCAGACCGTCGTGGCCGACCTCACCGGCCTGCCGGTGGCCAACTCCTCGCTGCTCGACGAGGCCACCGCCGCCGCCGAGGCGATGTACCTGACCGTGGCCGTCACCCGCCACGAGGGCACCCCCATCTTCATGGTGGACAGCCAGTGCCACCCGCAGACGATCGCCGTGGTCCAGACCCGCGCGGACGCGCGGGGCATCGACATCGTGGTGGCGGACCCCGACACCTTCACATTCCAGGACGGGGTCGTTGGCGCGCTGATCCAGTACCCCGCTACCGACGGCGCCATCCGCGATCATCGGACGTTCTGTGAGGCCGCACACGCCGCCGGCGCGCTGGTGACGGTGGCCACCGACCTGCTGGCGCTGACGCTGCTCACTCCTCCCGGTGAATTCGGCGCTGACATCGCCGTTGGCAACAGCCAGCGGTTCGGCGTGCCGATGGGCTTCGGCGGCCCGCACGCCGCCTTCTTTGCCACCACTGAGGCGCACAAGCGGTTCCTGCCGGGGCGGATCATCGGCGTCTCCAAGGACGTCGACGGCAACCCCGCCCTGCGCATGGCGCTGCAGACTCGGGAGCAGCACATCCGGCGCGACAAGGCGACCAGTAACATCTGCACGGCGCAGGTGCTCCTGGCCGTGATGGCCAGCATGTACGCGGTCTACCACGGTCCCGAGGGAATCAAGCGGATCGCGGAACGAGTCCACTCCATCACCGGACTCCTGGCTGCCGCACTTCTTCGCCTGCGGTACAAGCTGGTCCACGAGCATTACTTCGACACCCTCTGTGTCGAAGTTGAGCCATGGGCACAGCCGCGCATCCTCGATCACGCCCGTGGCCGCCGCATCAACCTCCGCGCCATCGGCGAGAACCGGATCGGCATCGCGCTCGACGAGACCGCCACCCTCGACGATCTGGCCGACCTGATCGCCACCTTCTCGCTCAACGAAGTGCTGCCGTACATGCTGAGCGAGACCGGCGAGAAGGCCGCCCCCGCCATTCCCGAGGCACTCCGCCGCACTTCCCCATACCTGACCCATCCCGTCTTCCACAAGAATCGGTCGGAAACGGACATGCTCCGCTACATGCGGAAGCTCGAGGCCAAGGACCTCTCGCTCACCTCCGCGATGATCCCCCTCGGTTCATGCACCATGAAGCTCAACGCCACCACCGAAATGGTCGGCGTTAGCTGGCGGGAGTTCAACCGGCTGCACCCCTTCGCGCCGCTGGAGCAGACGCAGGGTTACCATATGCTCTTCCGGCACCTCGAGGCATCGCTGGCGGAAATCACCGGCTTCTCGGCGGTATCACTCCAGCCCAACGCCGGATCGCAGGGAGAATATGCCGGGCTGCTCGTCATCCGCGCCTATCACCGCGCGCGCGGCGACGAGAAGCGGACCACCTGCCTGATCCCGATGTCGGCGCACGGCACCAACCCCGCCAGCGCCGTCATGGCCGGCATGAACGTCGTGGTCGTCAAGAGCGACCCGAACGGCAACATCGACGTCGAGGATCTGAAGCAGAAGGCGGCAGAACACCGCGACACGCTGGCCGCGCTGATGGTCACCTACCCCTCGACCCACGGCGTTTTCGAGGCGTCCATCAAGAACATCTGTGCTATCGTACACGAGCACGGCGGCCAGGTGTACATGGACGGTGCCAACATGAATGCGCAGGTCGGCCTCTGCCGCCCCGGCGACATCGGCGCGGACGTCTGTCACCTCAATCTCCACAAGACCTTCTGCATCCCGCACGGCGGCGGCGGTCCCGGCATGGGCCCGATCTGCGTCGCCGAGCATCTGGCCCCCTTCCTCTCGGGGCACCCGCTGGTGAATCTCGACCACGCGCAGGCGAGCGGCGCCGTATCCTCCGCGCCGTGGGGCAGCCCGTCGATCCTGCCGATATCCTGGGCGTACATCGTGTTGATGGGGGCGGAGGGGCTGGCCGAGGCCACGAAGGTCGCTATCCTCAGCGCCAATTACCTCGCCAAGCGGTTGGAGGGATCGTTCGAAGTGCTCTATACTGCCCCAAACGGTACCGTGGCGCACGAGTGTATCCTGGACATGCGTCCCTTCAAGGCCACCTCCGGGATCGACGTCGAGGATATCGCCAAGCGGATCATCGACTATGGGTTCCATCCGCCGACCGTCTCTTTCCCGGTGGCGGGCACATTGATGGTGGAGCCGACCGAGAGCGAGCCGCTCGCCGAACTCGACCGGTTTGCCGATGCGCTCATCGCCATTCGTGGTGAGATCCGCGAGATCGAGGACGGCAAAGCGGACCGGACCAACAACGTGCTGACCAACGCACCGCATACCATGCAGCGCGTCATCGCGGACACCTGGGACCGGCCCTACTCCCGCGAGCTGGCCGCCTTCCCCTCGGCCGCGACGCGCGAGCACAAGTCCTGGCCCACGGTGGGTCGGGTGGACGGCGCCTACGGCGACCGCAACCTCGTCTGCACCTGCCCGCCGGTGGAGAGCTACGAATCGTAACGACGATGCGGTGGACGCTCCTCGTTGACCCTGCCGGGCACGCCGGCTGGCGGAACATGGCGGTAGATCAGACCCTCCTCGACCTCGCGGCCGGGGAGGGTCGTGCGTTTCTGCGGATCTATCGCTGGGAACCGCATTGTCTCTCGTTTGGCCGCAACGAACCAGCCCTCAGGCGGTATGACCGTGCCGCCATCGAGCGACTGGGGCTCGACACCGTCCGCCGCCCGACAGGCGGGCGCGCCGTCTGGCATGCCGAGGAGGTGACCTACGCTGTGGCGGCGCCCGTCAACACCTTCGGGACGCTCGCCGAGACGTATCGCCGAATCCATGAGACACTTGCCGCGGCGTTGCGATCCATCAGCTTCGCCGCGGCCCTTGCATCCCCGCCAGCGCGCACCCGCGCGCTTCACGCCGGCGCCTGTTTCGCCTCGCCAGCGGGAGGCGAAGTGGTCCTCGGCGGCGGCAAGGTGGTGGGGAGCGCCCAGCTCAGAGAGGGTGGGGCCTTCCTCCAGCACGGCTCCATCCTTCTCGACGGCTCGCAGCAATGGGTCAGCGCGGTGACCCTCGGCGCGCCACCACCGGATGGCTCGGTCACCCTCTCGACCGTGCGAGGCGCGCCGGTCAGCTTCGAGGAAGTCGCAGCGGCGGTGACTGCGGCAGCCAAGACCTGGCCAGGCGAATGGGACGAGGAGACGCCGGACTCGACACCGCTGATGGACGCGACGCGACGGCACACAGAGAGGTTCCAGAGTGCGGACTGGACCTGGTGTAGGTAGGCGTAGAGGGGCAAGGCCTTGCGCCCCTACGCCCACGCTCGTGGCTTCAGCCACGAGCGCGCAAGG
>SPDF01000179.1 GCA_004525055.1 Gemmatimonadales bacterium
CTGCTCGGCACATAGCCTATGCGGCGGCCCCGACACCGATTCATCTCACCTCCTGTCCCCCTCTCCCCATGTGGAGAGGGGGACTCGACGTTCAGATCCGTGCCCGCCGCAACGACACCGCATTCAGCGCCACGATGATCGACGACGCCGACATCAGCAGCGCAGACACTTCCGGCCGGAGCGACCACCCCAGCGAATTGTAGAACACGCCCGCCGCCACGGGAATGGCCAGCAGGTTGTAGACACTCGCCCACGCCAGGTTCTGCTTCATCTTTCGCACGGTGGCCTTGCTTAAGCGGATGGCGCGCGCGATATCCGCCGGATCGGAGCGCATCAAGACGACCTGTGCCGCCGCGACGGCCACGTCTGTTCCCGACCCGATGGCGATGCCGATGTCGGCCTGCGCCAGGGCGGGCGCGTCGTTCACACCATCGCCTACCATCGCGACAAACCGACCCTCGGCCTGCAGCGCCTTCACCCGTTCGGCCTTCTGCTCCGGCCGCACCTCTGCCAGCACGCGGGCAATCCCCACGCTCCTCGCGACTCGTTCGGCTGTCTCCCGCAGGTCGCCGCTCATGAGCACCGGCTCAATCCCCATGGCCTTCAACTCCTCGATCGCCCCGGCTGAGGTCGGTCGGATCGCGTCGGTGATACCGATGACGCCAACCACCGCACCACCGGAGGCGACCCAGACCAGCGATCGCCCCTGAGCGGCCAGGTCGGCGGCCTGCACAGCGAGCAGACCGGTGTCCACGCCCGCTTCTTCGAGGAGGGCGCCGTTGCCGAGGAGAGTCCGCCCTCCCTTCACGAGGCCCTCTATCCCCTTGCCGGGGCGGTCGGCCACCTCGGCCACTTGGTCGACCGCGAGGTGCCTCTCTTCCGCGGCGGCGGAGATGGCACGCGATAACGGATGGGTGGACTTCCCGGCGAGTGACGCCGCCCGGGACAACGCATCATCCACCGAATGTCCCTCGGCAGGGAGGACCTCCGTCACGCTGGGCTTCCCCTCGGTGAGGGTGCCGGTCTTGTCCAAGACGAGGGTCTCGATCCGGCTAAGGCTCTCCAGCGTGGCGGCGTCCTTAATGAGGATGTTGTGCTTCGCGCCGAGTCCGGTGCCGACCGCCACGGCGGTCGGGGTGGCCAGGCCGAGCGCGTCGGGGCAGGCAATGACGACGGCGGAAATCGAGAAGGTCAGGGCGGTGAGGAAGGGGACGTCGGCGAGCAGGCTCCAGCCGGCGAAGGTCAGCACCCCCGCGCTCACGGCAACGACGACGAGGATGGCGGCGGCCTTGTCGGCCAGGCGTTGGCGGGGCGCCTTGGAATTCTGCGCCTTGGACACAAGGTCGGCGATCTGCGCCAACACGGTGTCTTTGCCGACTCGTGTCGCGCGCATGGTGACCGCGCTGCTCACGTTGATGGCCCCGCCGACCAAAGCATCACCTGGATTTCGCTTGACCGGCAGGCTCTCGCCGGTGACCAGCGCCTCATCAACGTCGGTCTCTCCCTCGGTGAGCTCACCGTCCACGGGAATCTTGTCGCCGGGGCGGAGCCGGAGGAGGTCGCCGACCACCACATCACTGGTCGGCACTTCCACTTCCTTGCCGTTGCGCAGCACCCGGGCCGTGGGCGGCACCAGGTCGAAGAGAGCGCGGAGCGCGTCCGAGGTTCCCCTGCGCGACTTCATCTCCATCCAGTGCCCGAACAGCACAAAGGTCACGAGCATGCAGGCCGCTTCGTAGTACGACGTCGGCTCCGCGATGATCGTGAGGTAGAGGCTGGAAAGCCAGGCGGCGAGCACGCCGGTGGCAATCAGCACCGACATGTCGAGTTTTCTGTTCTTCAGCGCGTGGTAACTGCCGCTGATAAAGATCCAGCCCGCCCACCAGACCACGGGAACGGAGAGCCCCAACTCGACCCAGCCGGCCAGGGGTGGATGGATGAGCATCGGCACACCGGGGATGTGCCCGGCGATCAGAGTGACGGGGATGGTGAAGGCCAGCGCCACCCAGAAGCGGCGCCGCATGTCCCGCTCCATTTCCTTGGCCATGTTCGGGTCGGCCATCATGGAGGCGTGGTCGTGAGTGGCGGGTTGGTGGCCCGTCATGTCCGCATGCTGGTGATGCTCGGATTTGTCGTGGCCGGTCATGCCACCTCACACGATATGATCAGGATGGGGTCAGTTGGCGGAGCCCGGCGGCCCCGGCGATGCCGGGACCGCCGGGTACTCAATCGAGCGCGGTCAATTGTGGGGCATCCCCTGGTACATCGTCATCATCCGCCGCATCCGCCCGATATGTGCCTGCATGCGAACCTGCAGCGCAGCACCGGAGAGGTCCGGCATCGTCGCCAGGTCCTGTCGTACCGAATCATTGAGGGCCATCCAGCCGGAGTCACGTTGCATATTCATGCCCTGCATGCCGGAATCCATCGTGCCCATCATCTGGGAGGTCAGGGCTTCGTGCGCCGGCATCACGGCGGCCATCTGTGCCGGCGTCATGGTCGCCAGTGAGTCGAGTTGCCCCCCCATGGTGGTCATCAGCTGCGTCCCTTGCATGGGCATCTGCGTTCCGCCCATCATTGCGCCGCCGCCGGCAGCCGGCATATGGGCGGGTTCCGGCTGCTTATTGCACCCCGCCACCGTGACGCCCACGACTACCAGAGCGATGTGAAAGTTGCGCATGATTCGGTGCTCCTGTCCAACGAGTCCATTCATTTCACGCTGCCGCAACTCGTGCCATTCGGTCCTTCCAGGCAACGAGCCCGGGCTTCCCGGGCAGCCGGCGAGAGAGCCCATCATTGCAATGAAGTGGCCGGGAAAGAAGGTGTCAATCCATCCGAGGGACCATTTGGGGATTCGCTCGAAGGAGCGAGGGGTTGCTGGCTGTGGCCAGTGGCGGCCCGATTCGGACCCAGCGGGCAAAACGGATGATCCCACTTCCCGGAGTGGGGGATATCACCCGGCCGCCGCGACAACTCGCCCGGTGTGAGTCTGTCTGTCCCTGTTGAACTGACCGCAAGTTATTGTCCAACAGTACTTTAGTAAATACTCGACGCGGGCGCATGACCTGCACTTACCGATGCCGACCAACACCCCCCAAAGGACCCATGACGATTACGCGCATACTTCTGGGATTGTCCGTGCTGGCCGGATGGGCGGCGACGGCCTCGGCCCAGGCACCCACCGATACGCTTCGCCTGTCGGAGGCCATCTCCACTGCTCGGTCCGCGAACCCTATGCTGGCCGCAGCTCGCCTCAGGGCCGACGCGGCCGCGGAGCGGATCCCCCAGGCGGGGGCACTGCCCGATCCTCAACTGACGCTTGGGTTGGTCAACCGGCCACTGGACGGGTTTGGCACCGAAGAACCCATGACAATGAACGTCATCGGCGTGAGCCAGATGTTCCCATGGCCGGGCAAACTCGGATTTGCCGAAGATCGCGCCCGCTTCCTTGCCTCCGCGGAGACCCAGTCGGCGGCCGAGACGGAGGCCACGCTCGTGAGCCGGGTGAAGTCGGTCTATTACGAAGTGGCGGCCATGGATCGGGCCATCACCATCATGGAACGGACCAGGGAACTGCTGCGTGATTTCTTCCAGGTATCCCAAACGATGTACGCCGTGGGCGAAAGCGTGCAGCAAGATGTGCTGCGGGCCCAGGTGGCCGTGGCACAGATGACCGAGGAAATCACCAGCATGAGCCAACGCCGGATTGCCATGGCGGCCCGGCTCAACGCGCTCCTCGGACGGGATGCAAAGACGCCCGTCGGGGGACTCGACTTGCCCGTTGTCGGCGGCGAGCTCCCTTCCGTCGATTCGCTGCTGGTAATCGCCTCCGAGCAACGGCCGGCCCTCCAGGCCGCCTATGACCGGGCGCGTGCCGCTGGGGCAGGATACCAGCAGGCCCGACGGGAGCTCTATCCGGATTTCATGGTCTCGCTCGAGTTCGGTGGGCGTCCCCAGTACAACAACATGGGGACCGTGATGCTCGGCTTTAACCTCCCCATCTGGGCGGGTTCCAAGCAACTCCCGATGCGGCGCGAGATGCAGGACATGAAGGCGATGGAGACGGCGATGGCACAAGACGTTTACAACGAGACCGTGGCGGAACTGACCGAGGCGCGTGCTGAGGTCGAACGAGCCCGTGCCCTGACAACGCTCTACGCCACGGCGATTGTGCCGCAGTCCAGGGCCGCGGTCGAATCGGCGTTGTCGGCCTATCGCGTTGGGCGGGTGGACTACATGACTCTGGTGGAGAATGAAATGACCGTCAACCGCTACGAGATTGCCCAGGTCCAGCTCGCTGCGCAATACCATCAGGCGCTGGCGCGCATTCACGCCCTCCTTGGGTCGATCGGAGGTGGCCAGTGACTCGACGCATCGCAGCGGTTCTTGCGGCCCTGTCGCTCCTGACGGCGGCTTGCGAGAAGAAGGAAGCGCCACCCGCGATGGGCGAGATGACCCCGGAAGAGCATGCCCGGATGCAGGCCGGCGGTACCCAGGGGGCGATGGACACCGCCGGGATGGCGGTGCGCCAGGCGGTGCACCTCACGGCCGAACAAGAGCGCGCACTGGGTGTGGTCTACGCCCAAGTCGGCAGGGAGACCCTGAGCAAGACGGTGCGGAC
>SPDF01000286.1 GCA_004525055.1 Gemmatimonadales bacterium
ACGATAGTGTCGACGTGCGGCCAGGCCTCCAGGATCTCGAGGCCGCAGGTGCCCTGGCCGGCGATGACGTCGGGGTGGTCGAAGGGCGGCAGCATGGCCAGCCCCTCGGCGGCACAGATTTCCTCTGCCTTCTTCTTGCGATCCAACGACCGGGGGCCCACGAAGACCACCTCGGCGCCGAGCTTGCGCACGCCATCCACCTTGACCTTCGGGGCGGTGTCCGGCATCACGATGACGGCGCGGACCCCCACCTTGGACGCAGCCCACGACACGGCCAGGCCGTGGTTACCGCTCGAGTACGTGATGACCCCGCGCGCCCGTGCCTCCTTCGGCATCCGCTGGATGGCGTTGTAGGCGCCGCGCACCTTGAACGCACCAATCGGCTGGAGCTGCTCGCATTTGAGCGCCACCGAGTGCCCGGTGCGCTTGGCGAGCGCCGGCATTTCGATGAGCGGTGTTCGCGCCGTGACGCCCGCAATCGCCGTGGCGGCGTCGCGGATATCGTCGAGCGTGACGGTGGGGGCGTGCACCGTATTCATCCGGCCTCGTCCACGTCTGCCACCGGTGCTGCCGCCACGTCGCCGGTCGGTTCTTCGGTGCCTTCGTCGTCTTCCTTGACCACGCGCGCGACGTCCACGAGGAGGTCGCCCGGGTCGAGGTTGATGACCCGGACGCCCTGTGTGTTGCGGCCGATGACGCTGATGCCCTCGACCGGGACCCGAATGATGACGCCGTGCCGAGTGATCATCATCAACTCGTCGTCGGGGATGACCTCCTTGAGCGCCACTATCCCGCCGGTCTTCTCGGTCTTCTTGAGCGTGATGATCCCCTTGCCGCCGCGCTTTTGGACCCGGTATTCCGCCAGCTCAGAGCGCTTGCCGTAGCCCTTTTCGCTCACAACCAACAGCGTCGCTTCCCGGCGGACGACCACCATCCCAATCATGGCATCGTCTTTGTCGAGCTCGATACCCTTGACGCCGCTGGTGGCACGGCCCATCTCGCGCACGTCGCCCTGATGGAACCGGATGCTCATGCCGCCGAGCGTGGCCAGGACGATATCGCTGTTGGCGTCGCAGAGCTGCACGTCGATGAGCGCGTCGTCGGCATCGATATTGATGGCGTTGATGCCGTTAGAGCGCACGTTGCCGTACGCCGAGAGGGCGGTCTTCTTCACCGTGCCGTTGCGGGTGGCGAACATCAGCCATCGGTCGTCGGTGAATTCACGGACCGCCACTGTCGAGGACACCTGCTCGTCGCTCCCGATGGCGATGCAGTTGACCACCGGCTTACCGCGTGCCGCGCGGCCGCCCTGCGGGATTTCGTGGACCTTGAGCCAGTAGACCTGGCCGCGATCCGTAAAGAACATCAGGTAGTCGTGGGTGGAGGCGATGAAGAGGTGCTCCACCCAATCGTCTTCCTTGGTCCCCATGCCGGCCAGGCCCCGGCCGCCGCGGCGCTGCCGCTTGTAGGTGGTGACCGGAATCCGCTTGATGTAGCCGGTGTGGGAGATGGTGATGACCATGTCCTCTTCGGCAATCAGGTCCTCCACCGAGAAGTCGCCCTGGTCGGCCACGATCTCCGTCCGCCGGTCGTCGCCGTACTTGGCGGCCACTTCGGCGGTCTCCGTCTTCAGGATGCCGTTGCGGCGGGGCTGTGAGCCGAGAATGTCCTTGAGGTCGGCGATGGTGGCGCGTACCTCGCCGAGTTCCGCCTCGAGCTTGTCGATTTCCAGGCCGGTGAGTTTGGCGAGGCGCATGTTGAGGATCGCGTCGCTCTGCTTCTCGCTAAACTTGAACCGCTTGCGGAGCCGAGCGTCGGCCTCGGGGGTGTCTGCCGAGGAGCGGATGATCTTGATGACCTCGTCGATGTTGTCGACGGCAATCTTGAGCCCGTCAAGAATGTGCTCCCGCGCCTGCGCCGCGTCGAGATCGAACTGCGTCCGCCGGATGATGATCTGGTGGCGATGCGCAACGAAGTGCGACAGCATCTCCTTCAGGTCCATCACCTTCGGGACGCCGTTGACGAGCGCGAGCATGATGACACCGAAGGTGGACTGCATCGTGGTACGCTTGTAGAGCTGGTTCAGCACGACGTTGGGGATGCAATCGCGCTTGAGTTCCACCACGATCCGCATACCGTCGCGGTCGGACTCGTCGCGGACGCCGGTGATCCCCTCAATCTTCTTGGCCATGGCCAGTTCGGCGATGGCCCGGACCAGGTTCTCCTTGTTGACCTGGTAGGGGATTTCGGTGACGACGATCTGCGACTTGTTGCTCGACTCCTTTTCCTCGATCTGCGCGCGGGCGCGCATAATCACCCGGCCGCGGCCGGTCTCATACGCTTCCTTGATGCCCTCGCGGCCGTAGATGTAGCCAGCCGTCGGAAAGTCGGGTCCCGTGATGATCTTTCGGAGGTCGGCAATCTCGGCCTCCGGGTTGTCGACCAGCAATTCCACCGCCTTCGCCACCTCGCGAAGGTTATGCGGGGGAATATTGGTGGCCATGCCGACGGCGATACCGCTCGAGCCGTTGACGAGGAGGTTCGGGATCTTGGAGGGGAGGACGGTCGGCTCCTGGAGCCGGTCGTCGAAGTTGGGCTGGTAATCGACGGTGTTCTTGTCGATGTCTTCCAGCATCGTCATTGCCACACGGGTGAGGCGGGCTTCGGTATACCGATAGGCCGCCGCGGAGTCACCGTCGACCGACCCGAAGTTGCCCTGGCCGTCCACCAGCGGATAGCGGAGCGAGAAGTCCTGCACCATACGCACGAGCGCGTCGTACACCGACGAGTCGCCGTGCGGGTGGTACTTGCCGAGCACGTCGCCCACCACCGTGGCGGACTTCTTGTACGCTCGCCCAGGGACCAGGCCCAACTCGTTCATCGCGTAAAGAATGCGGCGGTGGACCGGCTTGAGGCCGTCGCGCACGTCGGGGAGTGCGCGGGAGACGATGACGCTCATCGAGTAGTTGATGAACGACTGCTGCATCTCTTCTTCGATCAGGCGAGGAAGGATGCGCTCGCGGGAATTCGGGGCGGTCATGTGAACTCGGGGTTGGTGCGGACAACCGGGTGGCCGGCCGGGCCACCGGGAACG
>SPDF01000089.1 GCA_004525055.1 Gemmatimonadales bacterium
CTGGTCGTGATCATGCTGAGTGCCCACGGCGACATCGCCACGGCCGTGGAGGCGGTCAAACTCGGTGCCCACCACTTCCTCGAGAAGCCGCCCAAGCTCGAAGACATCCAGGTGACCCTGGCGCGAGGGCTCGAAAACCGGACGCTCCGACGGGTGGTCAACGGCCTGCGCCGTCAGACCGGCTGGCAGTTTTCCGGTGTCGAAATCATCGGTCGGTCGAAGGAAATGGAGCGCGTGGTCGAGTTGATCGGGAAGGTCGCGGTCAGCGAAGGCACGACGGTCTTGCTGCGTGGAGAAAGCGGTGTCGGCAAGGAGGTTGTGGCCAAGACGATCCACGCCCGGAGCCCCCGGCGCGACTTCCCCTTTTTGGAGATCAACTGCACCGCGCTCCCTGAGACACTTCTCGAATCCGAACTGTTCGGCCACGAGAAGGGAGCGTTCACCGATGCCAAGGCCAGGAAGCAGGGGCTGCTTGAGTTAGCGGACCGGGGCACAATCCTCCTGGACGAGATTGGCGACCTCCCGCCCGCCGCCCAGGCCAAGCTGCTGCGATTCATGGAGACGCGGAGCTTCAAGCGCGTCGGTGGCGTCCGGGACATTACCGTCGATGTCCGGATCCTCGCGGCGACCAACCGCGACCTGGAACAGGCCATGCGCGACGGGGCCTTTCGCCAGGACCTCTACTTCCGGCTCAATGTTGTCACGATCACTATCCCCCCGCTCCGCCAAAGACCGGAAGACGTCGAACCGCTGGCCCACCACTTCCTGGACCGCATCACGACGACGCTCCGGGGCCGAGCGCGCCGGATTTCAAAGCCTGCCCTGGCGATGCTGGAGCGCTACGGCTGGCCGGGCAACGTGCGCGAACTGAAGAACGTGATTGAGCGGGCGGTCATCCTCGAGGAAGGGGAGGAAGTGTTACCCGATCACCTGCCGGAGGAAATGAAGCCGGGCGGTCGTGCGCTGGACCTCCATCCGGGATTTCAGCTCCCGGCGGGCGGCATCAACCTCGAAGAGCTGGAGAAGGACCTGATCCGTCAGGCCGTGGAACAGGTGCATGGGAACAAGACCCGTGCCGCGGAGCTTCTGGGACTGTCCCGGGACACCCTGCGGTACCGGCTGGAGAAATACGCGATTACCACACCGGACACCGAGGATGACCACTAGCCGCTCTGGCTCGGTACCGTCGCTGGCGGAGACCGGCTCGCTTCTACCGCCCGCCGTCCAACTCTTCGATCAGCGCCTTCATGTCAGCGATCTCCCGGACCTGCGCCTCGATAATGCCATCAGCGAGCTCCCGAACCCGGGGATCGCTGATCCGCGCCCGCTCGCTGGTCAGGATTGCGATGGAGTGATGGGGGATCATGGCGCGCATGTACGACACATCCTCCACCGTCGCCTGACTCCGTACCAACCAGAGCGAGGCCACAAACACGGTGGCGCTCCCGAGAAGAATCGCGGTGTTCTTGCGCCGGTCGGTGAACATCGCAAGCATGAACAGCAGCATGATCGTGGCCATCGCCCCACCCATCAGGAGCGCCATGTAGGCGCGGGTCTCGCTGAAGAAGAGGTGGTCCACCGAGTAGCTATTGAGATAGGTGAGCAAGAACATTGCGGCCGTGGAGGTCCCAACCATGGCGAGAAAGCGGGAATACGCGTTCATGTCAATCTCCCTTTTCTGAATCGCGGGGTGGCAGAGTCGTGCCGGTGCACCGGCGGCCCGGCCACGCGACAGGCAGCCCCTGCCCATTCGACAAGAACGGAAAGCGCGGAGCGGAATTCAACCTCGCGCGAAGCGATGCCCCCGGCATGACCTACGCGAGCGCGTCCGCGCCCTGCACACCAGTTCGAATCTTCGTCACGCCAAGCACCGGGCGCAGGTATACGATGCCATCGCCTCGCCGTCCCGTACGGGCCGCCTTACATATTAGCTCCGTATGCATGAGGCTCCGCTCCCCGTCACAGATGAACTGGATCACCGCCTTGTCCGCGTACTCCGTCCCTTCCCGGACGGAAAGCCTGGCGGCGGCAGGGTCCACGCCCTGCCCGATCGCGTGAACGGGGACCACGGTGAGCCGGGGCACCCCCGACTCCCGGAGCATGTGAATAACCCGATCGAGCATTTCCACCCGTACCACGGCATTCACTTCCACCAGTGTTGACATCGTACCTCCCTACTCGCTCGATCCGAGCGCCATCGGGTCATGCAGGGCCTCGCGGGCCGCGGAGGCGGGCCGCCGCGCCACTTGCCAGCGACGCCAGATCAGGTAAATGGCCGGAATGACGACCAGCGTGAGAATTGTCGACGTAATCATGCCGCCGACCATCGGCGCCGCGATGCGCTTCATGACATCCGCGCCGGCGCCATGGCTCCACAGAATCGGCGTCAATCCGGCAGTGATCGCCACCACCGTCATGATCTTGGGGCGCAACCGGTCCACGGCGCCTTCGCGGACCGCGGCAGCGACATCGGCCGGCTCCCGCATCTTCCCCTCGAGCCCTCGCCGGTGGAATGCCTCATCCAGATAGATGAGCATCACCACCCCGGTTTCCGCCGCCACGCCCGCCAGCGCGATGAAGCCCACCCAGACCGCCACACTGGTGTTGTAGCCAGCGATCCACAGGTACCACACACCCCCGACGAGGGCAAAGGGCACGGAGAGCATGACGATCAGCGACTCGGTGACGCCCCTGAAATTGAGGTAGAGCAGGAGGAAGATGATGCCCAACGTGACTGGAATGACCAGCCGCATCTTCTGCCCAACGCGCTCCATGAACTCGTATTGTCCGCTCCAGAACAGGGTGTAGCCCGGCGGCAAGGTCAACCGGGCCGCCACGACCTCCTGCGCATGCCGGACATAGCCGCCGACGTCGGACTCGCTGATGTCCACGTACACCGTCGTCACGGGAAAGGCGTTTTCCGTCTTGACCGCCATCGGCCCCTGCAGGACCCTCACGGACGCCACCTGGCCAAGGGGGATCTGGGCTCCGCTCATCGTCGGCAGGATGACCTCGCGAAGCTTCTGGACGTCATCCCGGAGCTCCCGTGGATACCGGACGTTGACGGAGTAGCGCTCACGGCCCTCCACAGTCATCGCGGCGTCCATGCCACCGACGGTGGCCATGATGGCGGCGTGGATTTCTCCGACATTCAGCCCGTAACGGGCGGCTTCCGCCCGGTCGATGTCAATGTCCACGTAGTAGCCCGACACGCCACGTTCGGCGAATGCGCTCCGGGTGCCCGGTACTTCCTGCATGATGCGCTCGACTCGCTCGCCGAGCTGCTGCAGCGTATCGAGGTTCGGGCCGAAAATCTTGATCCCCACCGCCGTCCGGACCCCGGTGGCCAGCATGTCGATGCGCCCCTTGATGGGCATCGTCCAGGCGTTGGTCACTCCCGGGAGTCGGACGGCGCTGTCCATCTCGGCGAGGAGCTTGTCGTAGGTCATCCCCGACCGCCACTGGTCCTCTGGCTTGAGCGTGATGGTGGTCTCATACATGTCCAGCGGGGCGGGATCCGTCGCCGTGCTGGCTCGGCCGGTCTTGCCCAGCACGCGCTCGACTTCCGGAAACCCGACCAGGATGCTGTCCTGCTGGCGCATGATGTCTACGGCCTGCGCGATCGACACACCCGGCACGGTCGTCGGCATGAAGAGCACCGATCCCTCGTGCAGTTGCGGCATGAATTCGCTCCCCAGCCGCAGCCAGGGCCAGGCCGTGACACCCAGGAAGACGACGCTCGCGATGATGATGGACCAAGGCCGACGGAGGGTGAAGTCGATGATGGGACGGTACACGCTCTGCAGCCATCGGTTGAGCGGGTTGCGGTTCTCGGCGATGACCTTTCCGCGGATAAAGAGCCCCATCAAGACCGGCACCAGGGTGATGGAAAGCAGGGCGGCGGCGGCCATCGAGAACGTCTTCGTGAATGCCAACGGCTTGAAGAGCCGTCCCTCCTGCGCTTCCAGCGTGAAGACTGGGAGAAAACTGAAGGTGATGATCAGCAGCGAGTAGAAAAGTGGTGGCCCGACCTGCTTGGCGCTGGCCAGCACGATCTCCCAGCGCGAGGCATCGGGCTCCGCCCGGTCGAGATGCTTGTGCATGTTCTCGATCATCACGATGGCGCCGTCCACCATGGCCCCGATGGCGATCGCAATGCCGCCGAGGCTCATGATGTTGGCATTGACCCCGATCAGTCGCATGACGATGAAGGCCATGAGGATGCCGACGGGGAGCACGATGATCGCCACCAGTGCCGACTGGAAGTGCAACAGAAAGAGAACCGCCACGGCGGCGACAATCAGGGACTCCTCGAGCAGCTTGTCGCGTAACGTATCGATGGCCCGGTGGATCAAGTCGCTGCGGTCGTAGGCGACGCGCAGTCGGACGCCGGCGGGGAGGCTCTTCTCAATTTCCCCCAGCCGGGTCTTCACCGCCTCGATCGTCTTGAGCGCGTCGGAGCCGAACCGCATCACGACGATGCCCGCCACCACTTCGCCCTTGCCATCGAGATCGGCGGCGCCGCGTCGCGGTGCCGGTCCGATTTGAACCGTCGCGACATCGGCCACCCGGATCGGCGTCCCGTTGGCCGTCGCGCCAACGGACACGTTTTCGATGTCCTCGATGCCGTTGAGATACCCAAGGCCGCGGATCATGTATTCGCGGCCACCCATCTCGAGTACCCGGGCGCCGATATCCGCGTTATGATCGCCGATGGCCATGGCGACGCGCGTGACCGGGATATTGAATGCCCGCAGCCGTTCCGGATCCACTTCGACCTGGTATTGCTTGACGAAACCGCCGAGGCTGGCCACTTCGGAGACGCCTGGAACAGCCGTCAACTGGAAGCGAATGTTCCAGTCCTGAATGCTCCGCAGTTGCGCCAAATCTAGACTGTCGGATTCGAGGGTGTACTCGAAGACCCAGCCGACACCAGTGGCGTCCGGCCCGATCGACGGTTCGACTCCGGTCGGCAGCTGCCGCCGAACCCCGTTCAGGTATTCCAGCACACGCGACCGTGCCCAGTAGATATCGGTCCCGTCTTCGAAGATCACGTAGACCAGGCTGAGGCCGAAGAACGAATAGCCGCGAACCACCCGCGCCCCCGGGACCTTCAACATCTCAGAGGCGATCGGATAGGTGATCTGGTCCTCGACGATCTGCGGTGCCTGCTCCGAGAAATCAGTCTGGACGATCACCTGCACGTCCGACAGGTCGGGGATGGCGTCGAGCGGTGTCGTGCTGACTGCCCAGATCCCGGCGCCAATGACGGCAACGGTCGCGAGCAGGACGAGGAACTGATTCCGGAGCGACCAGGCGATGATCTTACTGATCATGTTGGTGCTCCGGCATCGGAGGGGCGGAATCCTGCGGCATCTTCATCTCAGGCATCGCCTGCTGAGGCAGCTGCGCCTCCGGCTTCACCCTCCGGGGGGCTGGATTGCCTGGGGGAGGTTCCGTAGCACTGTGCTGCATCCCGGGCATGCTCCCGCCGGACGATCCGAGTCGGGACTCGGCATCCACCAGGAAGTTGGCCGAAGCCACGATTGTTTCGCCCTCCGCCAACCCGCTCAGGATCTGGACCCGGTCCGCCGACCGCGCACCCAACACAACCTCCCTCGGCTGCAGCATCCCGTCGGCATCGCGGACAAAGACCAGATTGCGTTGGCCTGTCACGATCACCGCTGCCCTCGGCACCGCGACGACATCGCGCCCCAGAATGGCGTCGAAGAAGATGGTCGCGAACATGCCGGGCTTCAGCAGCAATCCAGGGTTGAGGACTGTCAATCGCACCCGATTGGTCCGGCTGGTCGCGTCGACCGTCGGATAGATGAAACTCACGCGCCCCATCAGATGTTCACCTGGACGGGCGGCGATCTCGATATGCACCTGCATCCCCGTCTTCACGAGCGGAATATCCTGCTCGAACACCTCGCCTTCCACCCAGACTTCCGACAGGTCCGCGATCTGGTAGAGACGCTGGCCCGGCATGACCCGCTGACCTTGCAGCACGTCTTTCTCGAGGACAATGCCGTTGACGGGCGAGACGAGAGTGAGGGTCTTCGTCACAGTCCCGGTCCGCTCCAGCGTGGCAATCTGGGCGCCAGTGATATCCCAGTACGAGAGGCGCCGACGCGTCGCCTCCAGCGTGGCTTGCGCGCTCTGCCACGCTTCCCCCGCCGACGAGTCGAGACCTGCCACCAGTCGCCGGGCCGTCAGCAATTCCTCCTGTGCAGCCACCAACATCGGACTGTAGAGCGCCAAGAGGGGTTGGCCGCGGCGGACGGTCTCTCCCGTCGTGTTGACGTAGAGCCGCTCCACGAAGCCCTCGATCTTGGGCGTGATGTCCGCGACGTTCGGCTCCGGGGATTGGATTACCCCCACCGTCCGCACCGTCTTGCTCAGGGTCTCCCTGCCGACTTGGGCGTAGACCACACCCAGTGCGCGCTCTTGTTCGGCCGTGAGGTGCACCGCCTGGCGCACCGCCATCCCGGCGGTGTCCATCGCCCCCTGGGTACCGCCGGCC